>NZ_JCABYM010000106.1:146792-273146 GCF_059499385.1 Limnoglobus sp.
CCCCGGGGGGGGGTCGACGGGGGGGCCACCACCCCCACCCCCCCTACCCCCCCCGACGGCGACGGCAGACGAATAAGGGAAGATCTTTCCGAGGAGAAAAGACGCACGGCAAACGTGGCCGGCCGGTGGTGCAAGGGAAACCTCCACCGGTCGAACCTACGCTGCGTGTGCAGCATGCTTCACTCACTGCCCGTCGCTTGGAGCGCACGAATGGCGTCGGCCAGTTCGCCCGCGGTGAGCGACCAAGACTCTGTCGTCAGTCTCCCGACGACGCGGAACTTGAGCCGCTGGTAGATGTCGAGCGCGGCCTCGTCATCCCCCAGCACGTCCGCGGCAAGGGCGAGCGCGAGTTGGGCCGGGCCGCTCCCGCCGTATCCCCACTCGAACCCGTCGGGCGAGTGCGTGCGGAGATCAAACCGCGGATCAAGTCCCCGGCTACTGTCCCCGTCGGTGACGGTCACGGCGCAGCCCTGCTCGGTCCGGATTCCGGTGTACGTCTTCATCGTCGCATCCTGTGGTGAGTCGGAGAGGCCGCAACGGATAGCTGCGACCTGCGAGGCGAGAGGGCGGTGGTGCGTGGACCCACCTCTCGCAAGGCGTCACCTCACGCAGCGAGTGCGAAGATTGCAGCCGCCTGGACGTCAAGGGCCGTGCGGTCGCCCGCGTACTCCGCCTTCTGCGCGAGCCGCGTGAGCGCATCGACCACTGCGAAGATCGTGAACCGGCCGCCGGAAACGGACTCTAGCGCCTGCTTCGCGAGGCTCCGCGAAAGTCCGTGCTTCGCGAGTTCCTTCATCACCACCTCGGCGTCGTCCCCGAGGGTCTGCTCCATCGCCTTCCGGATCACCCGCAGGAACCCCTCCCGCCGCTCGTCACGCTTCCGGACGAGAGCCTCGACGTGCCTTCGGATCTCGCCGAGCGCGTCACCGACTTTCGCCGTGTGTTTGCGGCTGAAGTCGATGACCTCGACCGCGTCCCAGACGATGTGGTTCGCGCACACCTTCTGGAACCAGAACGTCTGGATGCCGACCGAGCGCTTCCCGACCTCGGAGTTCCAGACGAAGAACCCAGGCGCGAACGCCTGCCCGTCGATCTCGGCCCAGCCGAGAGGATCGATGAGGAAGGCGAAGAGATCCTGCTCTCCGCAGTAGAGACCGGTCCCGCCGTTCACGCCTACCTGCGGCGGGCCGAAGTCGGTCGCGTAGTCCTTGAGCACCGAGACGAGGTCCGCGTTGTGGAGTCGCGTGTAGGCCGTTCCGTGAACGGACCGAACGCCTTCTCCCTGGGTGAGGAGTTGGAGCGGCTTGGTTCCGCCCGGGAGTGTCTCGCGGAAGACTTGCGCGGCCGTAGCCGGTGCGAGTCGGTTTACGGTGTCCTTGCTGACGTGGGCGAGGCCGCAGAGCTGTCCGAAGCTCCAGTCGTTTAGCGCGAACATGCCGTCTGTGCCGGCCCGCACCCCGAGCCGTCCGTCCGGGGTCGGTTCGGGGGCGAGAGCTTGCGGCGGGTGCCAGCGGTCGGCAGACTCCTCCTTCTCCCGCCTACAGTGGGCGAGGAGGGTGTCGAGATCGGAGAAGCGTTCGTCCGGCGCGCGGCGGAACAGCTCCCCGCTCGCGCGGGTCAGGTGTCTTGTCACGGGATGTCCTCGGAAGGGATCGGGGATGGGCGAGTTGAGAAACCAAATCGGTTGCACCACCGGCCTCTCGGTTGGGCCGTGCGGGACGCGGACGGCCGCGAGGTCGGGGTGTGCATCTATCGAAGTGGGACCGCTTAAAGAGCGAGCCGGGATACCGCCCTCCGGACGGGCCGAGGCGTATCACGCACGCCGTGCGAATGACAACAGGTGAGGCGGCATCGAGGCGGTCTGAGTGATTGCTATCCCTGCCGGACGGTGCTAACGGCAGCCCAAGTTCACCAGCTCTTTTCGTCGTAACCGCGGCTCTGAAGCAACAAACGCCGACTCCGCGCGCCGCCCCCCGGCACGCGGAGACCGGTGGTGCAGTTCGGTTTTCACAACCGATGCGTGCTGACGTAGTTCGACGGACAAGACAACGACCATGCCCGCAGGGGAACCTGCGGGCTGCCTGCGAAACGGGATTCGCCGGCCCGAAACCATCGCGAACGATTCGCGGTCCTACCGCGCAGCGGGGAACCACACGCTGCCACTTCGCCCGATTCGCTTCCTTTCGAGGGCGTAGCCATGGCTACGAGACAAGGTCCCGACAAGGCGGCCTCGCGCAGTGATGCGCCGCCTGGACCCCAAGTCCGCGACGAGAAGGCAGGCAACAAGCCCGTTCACGAGGTGCGGCTCGGAAGAATCCGCGCCGCCGTCTGGCTGAACGACACCGAGAACGGCCCGAGGTACAACGTCCAGATCACCCGCCTCTACAAGGACCAGAAGGACAAGTGGAAGGACTCGACCAGCTTCGGCCGAGAAGACCTCCCGCTTGTCGCGAAGGTCGCAGACATGGCGATGGTCTGGATCTACGAGAACCCGGCCGGGTCCGAGAAGTAACGAAGGAGGTGACACGATGGTCCCTCCGCACCTGCTGCCGGTCCCGCTCGGGCAGATCGTGGCAACGCCGGCGGCGCTCGGTGCCGTCACGCAGCCAGACATCGTCACCGCACTCCGTCGACACGTCTCAGGGGACTGGGGCGAGGTTGACGCCGACGACCAGGCGGCAAACGACGAAGCGCTACGAGACGGGACACGGCTCTTGTCGGCTTACACGGCGACAAACGGAACAAAGTTCTGGGTGATCACCGAGGCCGACCGCTCCGTCACGACCGTGCTTCTGCCGGACGACTACTGACCGGTTTTTTGTTTAGGCCCGCACCACCGGGCCTCCTTCTCGGGGCGGCAAAGACCCACGCGGGGCAAGGGGAGGATAATCCGCAAGGCCACGCTGGTTTATTGGCGTTTTTGAACGTGATAGAGATCATGGCATCTCATCATCACGGAGGTCCCCCATGATCGCTAAATTGCATCGACCGAGGTCCCTCCTGGCGCTGATCGTGATGAGCCTAAGCCTTCACGGATTTGAGGCTCGCGCTCAATCCGCGCCTGATTTCATCTTCGAGGGAACTCACTACTTTGCCGGAATCCCGAGCAGTAGCGACCACCAGATCACCAGCCAGAACGACAACTCAAGCGATAGTACTTACGCAGAGACCTCATCGGCGAGTGCATCGAGCAACTCCTTAACGCTCGATACCCAAATGATGGTCACTCGAAGCTCCGGAAGCGGGGTGCACGAGCAAAGCAGCGAGTACCGATTCAAAATATGGGCAAAGTATCCTGGAGACATCTCTCTTTCGTCGGCAGGAAGTGCCAGCTACAGCATCTCGGGACCGAACGGGAGCCGTATCGGCTACGGCGGTTATGTCTTCGGCTCGGGGACATTTTCCGCAACGCAGGGGAGCGGTGGAATCACGGAAAGCGGCTCGTCGTCGCAATCCGGAAGCAGCGAAGCCCATCTCGGATGCGGCGGAGGATCGACGAAGACGTTCTTGGGAACTACCTACTACAGGGTGGCACCGCCCACGAACACGTACGGAGTTGGTGGAACTTCCCGCATCGAAGGAACCGGCGCGGGAACTGTTACCGTAACCGGATCTCAGTCAGTAACGGCGAGCTACGCAACGAGCACTCCCGTCGCGGTCGCAAACCCTGCTTCGTACTGCTCGCAGAATCTCTCGTCCACCCTGTTCTACAACGCGTCCTACGATCCCGATAACCCGAGCGGCTCCCAGGCAACTTGCTCGGCGGCCTGGTCCGTTACGGGGCCAAACAGCTTCGGGATGTCCGCCTCGACCAACGGCTCAGTAGGCTTCAGCCCGACTGATGCAGGAACGTACAACGCAAGCCTCACCGTCACCGACAACGAAGGGATGACGGCAAATACCACGGCGAGCATCTTTTGCCGGCCGGGAACGTTCTACGAGCCGGGAACTACTCCGAGGAGCAGCGGAGAGATAACTCAAAGCTGCGGCGGAGCGGGTGACGGCGCGAGCGCAGCGTCGACGAGCAGCCCATCGCCCTACCGCACGATGAGCGCCCAAGGAGCAGTCGCTCCCGCGACCGGGAACGCCAAAGTGACCGTCAGCGTCTCCGGGCAGCGAGGCCGTGGTGCTCCGATGGACGTCGACATCACGGTGAACTCCCAACTCACGCTCGTCGGTGCGCGGCAGACCAGCATCAGGAACGGGAACTTCACTTACTCGATCGGCTTCTACCAATACGGCTCCTCTCGCTACTTCCTCGATGCGGACGGGAGCGAGTTCTACCTCGGCTCCTGGTCGGGCTCGATCACGAACCCCGCAGGGTTTATGGGAACTTTTCAGACGATCTCCGGCGGGCACAAGCTCACGAACGCAGGTCCTCCGGGAGAGATCTGGGCTGCCGGGAATTGGGAGTATGAGTTTACCGGGAAGAACCTGACGAAGATTACTGACCCAGCCGGGAATGCGCAGGTGATTACCTGGGCAACACAGACAGGCGGCCAGTTGCATCCGGAGCCTGTTTCGTAACCCCCGGTTGACGTAACCTCCGACCGCCCCGAGGATGTCGGCGGACACGGAGGTTCGCCATGCCCGACGCCAAGACCGAACGAGAGTTGAACGACCGGCTGTGGGACCGGGTCCGGGCCCTGCTCCCGCCCCCGTCACCGCACCCCAAGGGGGGCCGCCCGTTCGCCGACGACCGGGCGTGCTTCGAGGGGATCGTGTACCTGCTGCGGAACGGCCTGCGGTGGCGGCAGATGCCCGCCTGCTACCCGTCCGGCGTGACCTGCTGGCGGCGGCACAAGCAGTGGACCGAGGCCGGGGTGTGGCACCGGGTGTGGAAGCT
This sequence comes from Limnoglobus sp., assembly GCF_059499385.1. NCBI lineage: Bacteria > Pseudomonadati > Planctomycetota > Planctomycetia > Gemmatales > Gemmataceae > Limnoglobus > Limnoglobus sp. Next base: position 151,639 of record NZ_JCABYM010000106.1, read on the forward strand.
CGTGCTGGCCGAGTTGGACGCCGCCGGGCGGCTGGACACGTCCGAGTTGGTCGTGGACGGCACGTTCGTCGAGGCCAAAAGGGGGGTGCCGGGGTCAGCCCGTGCCGGCTCGGGCAGGGGACGACGGTCGAACTCGCCACCGACCGGAACGGTACCCCGCTCGGGGCGGCGACGGACGGAGCGAGCGTCCACGAGGTGAACCTGGCCCCGGCGGCGTTGGCCGACATCCCCCTCACGGTCGACGTCCCGTGGGGCGTCCCGGTTCTGGCCGACCGGGCGTACGACTCGGACCCGCTGCGGGAGCAGCTCGACCTCGACGGGTTCCGGCTGCTGGCGAGGCACCGCAGGAACCGGACGAAGCCCCCGGTCAACGACGGCCGGCGGTTGCGGCGGCTCAAGCGGCGGTGGGTGGTGGAGCGGTCGTTCGCCTGGTTGAAGTCGTTCCGCCGGGTCGCCACCCGGTACGAGCGAGAGTGCCACCTGTACGACGGGTTCGTGTCACTTGCCTGTGCGTTCATCGCCCTCGCACGGTTATGAAACCGGCTCCGGTACAAGTGGAAGAGGTGAGCACCGGAAGAACGATGTCGTTCACCTACAGTACCCACCCCCGTCTCACCCAGGTGACGGAAGACGAGACGGGACACTACACGACTATCGACTACAACTCGAACGACCGAATCTCTTCTATCCAGCGGAAAAACAGCTCGGGAACAGTGATCGAGAAGGTTGACCTCACGTACTACACGGCGAGCGGCGAGCAGCACCTGATAAAGGACGTGACGAAGGACGGAGACACTGCTTCGACCATCACCTACAGCTACATCGCCCAAGGAAGCCTTTACGGCTACATCATTCACTTAGCGAACATGTCCTGGACGGGCGGGTCTTCAAACATCAACTACTTCGCGACTCCCGGCTCAGGAGCCTTTTACCGCTCGGAGATAACGAACTCTAAAGGCGGAGTCACCAAACAGGACTACGACACGGAAGGAAGGCTGATACGAACCACGCTGCCGACGATGAACGGGGCGAGCGCCGGAGCGGTCTACACTTTTCAATACGATACAAGCCACAACGTAACCCAGGTCTCGGACGGCGCAGTCACGACCGACTTTACCTACAACTCGAAAGGCAAAGTCACGGAGATTGACGACAACAACGGCGGGGTCTGGACATTCACCTACGCCTCAAACGGCATTGACGTAACCGAGATCTCGGACACTCTTGGAACCTTGGTCGAGCTCGTGTACGGAAGCTCCTCGACGCCGCACCTCCCGACCTCGATCACCGACGGCGACGGGAACACTTGGACGAAGACTTACAATTCATACGGGCAAGTCTTGACCGTAGTTCCCCCGACCGGTTCTCCGACAGGGACCACAACCTACGAGTACGAGACGAGTAGCTCTTCTCCGAACTACGGGTTCCTGAAGAAGGTAACGAACGGGGCGGGGAACGAGACCCAGTTTACGACCTACACCGGGGCCGGGAATGTCACCGAGATCGTCCAGACCCCCGAAACGGGAACGGACATCGCCTTTCAGTTCGCCTACGACGGGGCGGGAAGAACGACGAGGGAAACGCTCCCCGACGGGAAGTACCGGGACTATGCCTACAACTACCGGAAGCTCCAGTCTGTGACGGACGAAGCGGGAGCGGTGACGGCGTACGATTTCTGCGCGGTCTGCGGAAAGTTGACCGGGGTGGATATGCCGCTCTCGAAGAGCCTCTCGTGGACCCAGGACGCGGATCACCGGACCACGGTCTTTACCGACGCCCGGAGCAAGGACACGGAGTACGAGTACGGGCTTGCCGGGGAGCTTAAGAAGACGCTCTACCCAGACAGCTCCTACATCCTCTACCGTTACGACGACTACGGCAGGCTCGCCGATACCGAGGACACCCGCGGAAACGTGAAGGAGTACTCCTACGACGCCTCGGGACGGGTTGATGAGATAAACCTTGTCCCCTACGGCGGAAGCGGCACGCCCATTTCCTACGTCTACCGGGACGATGGAACGGTTTCCTCGGTGACGGACGAAGTGGGAACCACGAGCTACACCTACACCGCAGGCCGGAAAGTCGAGACGGTGTCCTACGACTGGAGCGCCTCGGGGCTCACGAACGCCCAGGTTCTCGAATACGACTACAACCCGGACAACACGCTCCTCTCGCTAGAGTGGAAGGACGGAACGACGACTGTCGCAAGCTGGACATACGACTACGACGGAGCGGGGCGGATGACCGAGGTCGTGAACAGCTTCGGGGAGACGACGACCTTTACGTTTGACGGGGTTGGGAAGCTCAAGACCCAAGCGAACGAGAACGGCACGAACCTGACCTACACCTGGAACCAGGACCGGGGCTGGCCGACGCAGATTCTCTACAAGCTCGGAACCACGCCGTTTGCGAGCTACGACCTTGAGTACGACGGCGGGAATGACACGGTCGGGAACATCACGGAGGTGACGGAGCTTGATAGCTCTGTTGTCACGTACACCTACGATGCGCTGTACCGCCTGACCGCAGAAGCCCGCACCGGAACCGGAGCGTACACAAGGAGCTACGTCTACGACCTTGCCGGAAACATGACAGACTACAACGGCTCCACGTTCGCGAGCTACGACGACGCGAACAAGATCTCGTCTCTCTCTGGCGGGAGCGCTAGCTACGACGCCGACGGAAACATGACGGCGGTGTCGGGCGGAGGCATGCCAAGTACGACACTAACTTGGGATGTCCGGAACAAGCTGAAGCGGCAGCAGACTTCGACGGATGATTTGACCTACGGATACGACGCTGGCGGGAAGCGGGTGATGCGGTATCCCACTTCGACTAGCTCGGCGAAGACGTTTTACGTGTTCTCGGGAAGCACGTTGATTGGCGAGGTGGCGTCCGCGTCGCCGAATTATTCCTACACGTGGGGACCAGCAGGGCTGATCTCACAGCGCTATATCGGCTCAAATGAGTCGTTTTGGTATCATTTTGGCCCGCAAGCCGAGACGAGGCAGATGACGGACGACATAGGAGCTGTCGTGGATTCCTACCGATATGATGGGTATGGGAAGGAGACTTACTCCAGTGGGAGTGATGTCAATCCGTTCCGATACGGAGGGCAAGTTGGTTATTACCGCGACGGGGTAGCAGGGGCGATGTTGGCGACTTTCCGATGGTACGCGCCGCAGCTGAGCCGCTGGCTGTCACGAGATCCAATCGACTATCGAGGAGGAGACAACCTGTACGGATATGTTGATCAACAACCAATTCGATACGTTGATGAACTTGGCCTCGCACCAGACATGAGTTTGCAACCTACGAACAAGCGCGACCCGCGATATGTGCCGTTTACATCAAACCTGCCCGATTCGCCCGCTAACGAGGCTAGCGTCTTGGTTCATGGGGGCGGCTCAAGCGTGCTCGATGAACGTAGACAGCCAGCGGTTGACTTATATCCAAGTGACCTTGCTACAATTATCACAGGAGATTCGGTGACTGCGAATAAGATCAAGCGCCCAGGAGGTCATGTCTTGCTATATTCCTGTGGCACCGGCAGCCTCCCGAACGGCTTTGCACAAGCGTTGGCATCCGAATTAGGAGTTCCTGTCATAGCGCCTAGCCGGCTACTTTGGCTTGATCGCTGGGGTCGGCATGTCATTGCCGATCCAAAACCGGGACCGTGGGCTTCTCCGCGTCCGGATTTGAGTAACACCGGTAACTGGGTTACGTTTTACCCACAGAAATAGGCCTGATATTCGAATGAGATGGCACAAATTAATTGCGACTCTCGGGTTGTGCATATTCGGCTGCTCAACAGTAAAAGAACCTGACATACCCCCCAAAAACGCTCAAATTCAGGTCGATTCTGGAGTTTTGTCGGGATCTCAAAAGACTGACGATCCCTATACAGAGTGGACGCCTCTCAACAAGGGCAACACTCTGAACGTGATACAGTTAGATGAATCGCTCCGACTCGCAACTCAGGGCGACATTGAGGCGGCAAGGGCACTAAGAATCCACTTTGGGGCCATTGGCGACACGCCAACTCATTTGTACTGGCTCTGGAAGGGTGCTGAGTATGGTGACGTTAATGCTCAATGTGGACTTGCAGCAGTGTTGTTATATGGAGGGCCGAATTTGCCTCTCCGACAGCGGGAATCCGAGTTTTGGACGAATGAAGCTGCGACCCAGGGTAAGCGGTGCAGCACTCGGCGCACAACTAAATAAAAAGACTTCCTGCCTCAACGATAGCCCGCGGTTTGGAGCGGGTGGCGTTACACGCGTCTTGCATACTCCCGCACGCTGCACCATAAAGGACGTTATGGTGCAGCCTCAGTACTTTAAAACGTAGGCTGGACTCCGACTCAGTCGATCCCTGTTGCGAATGTAGGTCAAGGTCGTTCGCGGATCTGCGTGCCCCGCGAAGTCTTGGAGATCCACGAGATCGGCTCCACGCTCGCGAGCAGTCGTTAGCGCCGTCACCCGGAACGAGTGAACCGTCACGTTCGGATCGAGTCCGAGCTTCTTGACGTACCGCTCAACCAGATACTGTACCCCACGTCGTGTCAGCGCCGCATCGAGGAATCCATCTTCTCCTTTCCCGCGTGGTGACTTCACTGGCCGAAACAGCGGCGCTGCCTCCTCAGCGTTTGCGATCACGCTGATCCATGTCTCCAGCCGTTCGGCGACCTCCGGGTGCAGCGGCACACGTCGTTCCTTCCCGCCCTTACCGCGGACTTCCAAGATACGGTGGCCGCCAGTCGATTTGAAATCGGAGACGCGAAGCCGCATCAGCTCACCAACGCGGCATCCGGTGAAAGCAAGTGTCGCAAGAACTGCTCGATCGCGAATGCCTTCAGGAGAGTCAGTAGTGGGGGCGTCCAGCAACCGTCGGCAATCCTGCGGCGTAAGGGCGACAGTCTTCCCGTCGCGGGGAGGAACGGGAGCCGAAACGAAGGATGTGTCCGCGGGGTTAGCCCCGGTGTAGCCATACTCCCGAAGGTAACTGAACAGCGACCGGACGACACTTAACTTGCGGCTTACGGTCGTGTTCGTCTGACCTCGCTCAAGAAGGTGATCTCGCCAGCTCGCAACGTGGCTTGGGCGAATGGCGGCTAGAAACTCCCAAGCGCCGCGCGGCATGCCGCTAAACCGCAAAAACTGGGCAAGATCTCGCGAGTAGCCGTTCCGGGTCTCTCCGGACTGTGACTTCATCAGCCATGCGGCGCAGGCTTCGCCCAGTTGCTGCCGTAACTTAGAGTTCTCGACCGTGGCACGCTCCGAGAACGCGGGAGCAGCGTCCGCCGGGTGCGAAACCTGCACCAGAGCGGTGCCGTCACGGGCGTTTTTGAGGCTCATTCTTATGTCGCGCAAAGTGAGTTTCGCGACATATAACGCAGGCGTGGAAATCGCGCCATCGAATTTCCGAACCGAAGACTGTCTGTCCTTCGTGAGCTTGCGGCCTGCTGCTTCGACGGCCTGAAGCGATCGTATGGGGTATGCCACAACGTGCGCACCAGCCGCGGTTTTCCCGAAACCGCTGGCATTCCGCAGCTAAATCGGCTTGTTTGAGTCTCTGTCGAAGCTACGCTTTACTGATCGCCTTCAAACGGGCTGGACCAGAGTATGACCAGACAGCGATGACTCAGGCTGCTGAGAGCGAGAGACAAGCCATGCCCACTGCCCCCCTTCGAAAAAAGCACGAGAACGGCGACCTCTACTGCCGGCCGCCTGAAATTGAGTCGGTCCACGCTCGCCTCCTGCTCCTTAGTCCGACGGAGCTGGTCGAGCGAGCCCGCATCAAAGAAGCCCGCAAAGGCGAGAAGAATGACCCGAACTTCATTCCCTCGGAGTGCGTGCTCTACTTTGTCCGCAGGCCCTCTTCTCTGAACGATGAAGCGGCACACCGCGAACTCTTCGCCATCTTGAGACGGAGGGTCATGTCGGCTGTTCCTGTGGCTGAGAGGCGGATGCCGGGAACGCAAAAGCAGGCCGAAAACTCGGTCGAACGCGAGATCCATGATGGTGTCCTGCACAAGTTTCAGGTGATGCTCTGCGAGGACCGGCGGGGGTACGACGAGCGACTCGACTTTTATGAGTGCCGGTTCAACGCGGCGGTGGCAGCGCTTCGGACTACCGTCCAGCGCTCCGTTCGGCGCAAGACATCTCGCAACGAACCTCTGGAGTCAGAGAGCGAACCTGGCGAGCCCTCACCAGAGGTCGAGTTTGCCCTCTCGAAGCTAGGGTCTCCTCAGGAGGATGGCCTCGATTTCCTTTACCGGTCGAAGCTACTTCGAGCGATTAGTGTACTGCCAGATGACGAGCGGCGGGTGGTCGAGTTGCTCCTCCAGGAGATCCCGATCGACCCGAAGGACGAGGAGATCACCATCGTGAAAATCCTCAAGTGTTCCGAGAAAACGGTGCGAAACCGGCGGGACCGGGCGTTCAAGAAACTCCGCGACGCCCTGAAAGAGGAGGAAGAGGTATGAAAAAGCCAACGGATTCGGAAGCCATCCTCTACGCCTTCGCAGTCGAAGCGAGCCACGATCGGGCGACTCTGGAGCGCTATCTCAGACAGTATCCCGAACTCGCCGAAGAACTCATCGACCTATCGTCAGAACTTCGGCTCAACGACGCGATCACTGCCGAGCCCGCCACCGACCAGGCTGACCCTGGACTAGAGGCCGCTTGGACAGAATTCCTCGGCTGTACGCCCGAGAAAACCGCCGCCGCTGGGGCCGCTGATTTCTTCTCCCGCTATCGCGGGCAGGCGTTCGCAAGTCTCGCCACAGCCGTGAAAATCCCACGCTCGATCCTAGTGGCTCTCCGAGACGGACTGGTTGATCCACCGATTCCAAAAGCCACTATTCGTCGAATCGCTTCAGCGGCGAGCGAGCCCTTCGAGACTGTCTTATCGTCGCTCTCTCGAACACAGGAAACGCCGGCGGCACTGGCGTTCAAGTCGGATGAAAAGCCGGGGCCACAGCGGCGGACGACTTTTCGGCAGCTCGTCCTGGATACCGAGATGACCGACGAGCAGCGCCTCCTCCTCCTCAAGGAGTGCGACGAAGATGAACTCCCTTGAGGTCAGCAGGCAGAGGGCCGAGGAACTTCACGCTGCCGCGATCGCCGCACAGCACGATCCACGGAAGCCATATGCTTTCGCCCGTGCCGAGGCCGCGAGGCGACAGCTCGTCGTCGAGCGCGTGCCAAAGCGTGACGTTCGTCTGCACGGGGGGCGTGCGGTCTATGATCCGGACGCACTTCTCATCCTGCACGAAGCCAGCGGCGACGACTTCACCGACGCATTCTTGATCGTCCATGAAATCGGACACGTCGAATTCGGCGGTCAGTCGGAGTCGTTGATCACGACCGAGATAGATTTCCTTCGCCCCGCTGAGGCCGCGCCCGTGGGGGTAGAGCGTGTCGTCGATTACAGCCGGCGGCAACGACGTGAAGTTCAGATGGATCTTTTTGCTCGTGAGTTTCTTCTGCCGCGCTCGTGGTTGCGAAAGCTCTACCTGGACGGTGCGTCTGCCGCTGAGATTGCCGGAAGCCTCGGAGCACCTCTCTCGGTAATTGCACAGCAACTTCTCGATGCCCTTCTCCTTCCCCAGGTCGTGCTTGCTCCGAAGGAAGATCCGTCAGCGAAGCCGTTGACACCCAAGCAAGCCGAAGTGGCCCGACACGAAGGAACCCCGTTTCTGCTCGAAGCCGGACCGGGAACCGGAAAGACTCAAACTCTTGTCGGCCGGGTCGAACACCTGCTGAGCCGGGGCGTCGATCCAGAGACGATCCTGATTCTCACGTTCTCGAACAAAGCGGCCGGCGAACTGGCCGAGAGGGTCGCGGCGAAGAACCCCGAGGCCGCTGCAAAGATCTGGTCGGGGACCTTTCACAGTTTCGGTCTCGACATCATCAGGCGATTCCATGACCGCTTGGGGCTTCCGGCTGACCCACGCCTACTCGACCGGGCTGAGGCGGTAGAGCTGCTCCTGAAGGAATATCCGAAGTTCAACCTCGTCCATTTCAAAAACCTTTGGGATCCCTCCGACGCTCTCGGAAGAATCCTGTCCGCGATCTCGCGTGCGAGCGACGAGGCGGCCGACGCTGCCACCTACCGTGCCCGCGCGGAGGCGATGCGTGCGACCGGCGAGGACTTCGAATCCACTGATCGCTGCCTTGAAGTGGCAACCGTCTTCGAGGCGTTCGAGAAACTGAAACTGGCGAACGGGTGCGTGGACTTTGGTGACCTCGTGGCGATGCCGGTGAAGCTGTGTGAATCGCACGAAGACGTCCGATCGCACCTCGCGTCTCGCTACCAGCACATCCTCGTTGACGAGTTCCAGGACGTGAACCGGAGCAGCGTCCGGTTGATTAAGGCGATCGCGGGCGATGGCCGCAACCTGTGGGCAGTGGGTGACAACAAGCAGTCCATCTACCGCTTCCGTGGCGCGTCGGCCTACAACATGGTCCGCTTTGACCGTGAGGACTTCCCGGGTGCAAAACGCGACCGACTGACGACGAACTATCGAAGCACACAGGAGGTGATCGATTCGTTTCTGACCTTCGCCGCGCAGATGCCGAGCATCCAAGGGAGCGAAATCGCGCTCACTGCGAATCGCGGCAGTTCCGGTAACAAAGCCGTGTATCGTTCGGTTGAGACCGACGACCAGGAAGTAGCCGCCGTCGCCGAAGCGATCGAGGAGATGCGGGCCGCGGGTCACAGCTACCGCGACCAAGCGATCTTGAGTTCCGGAAACGATCGGCTCGGGCGGTTCGCCGAGGGACTTGAGCGGCTCGGAATTCCCATCCTCTATCTCGGAAGCCTTTTCGAGCGCGTGGAGATCAAGGATCTGCTCAGCCTTCTCTCGCTTTTGGTAGACGGGCGGGCAATGGGACTCGTCCGGGTAGCGGCAATGCATGGATACGCCGTTCCGCTGGACGATGTCGCTCGGCTCATCTCGCATCTGAAGGAACAGAACGCCGAGCCGCATGCGTGGGTCGCTGCTATCGGCAGCGCGGAGGGGCTTTCTCCGGAGGGTCGGAATGGCCTTCAGCGGATCGCGGCACTCCTCGACGGATTCGGGCGCGACGCGAACCCGTGGCAAGTTTTGATCACGGTCCTTCTCGATCGGTCGCGAATTGCCGCTGACCTCGCGGGCACGCCTGACGTCCGAAAAAGGGCGCGTGCCATTGCGATTTGGCAGTTCATGAACTTCCTTCGCACCCCGACGCGCGGCTCGGGATTCCCCATCACGCGTCTACTCGAACGTATTCGCCAACTGGTTCTCCACTCCGATGACCGAGAGCTGCGGCAGCTCCCGGCTTGCGCCCAGGGAATCGACGCCGTTCGGCTCATGACGATGCACGGGTCCAAAGGTCTTGAGTTCGAGGTCGTCCACATTCCGGGCCTTACCAGTGCGAGCATCCCGCGATCACCCAAGAGTTCGCTCGCAAAGAGCATCATCCCGCCCGACGGCCTTATCGAGGGAGCGGGCGGAAAGAGCCTCGACGCGATGTATGCCGCACTCGGCGAGGAGCAGGAGTGCTTGTTCTTCGTGGCCCTCTCGCGTGCGCGCGACCGTCTCTGCCTTTACTCCCCGACAAAGACATCCAACGGAAGGTCCCGGCCCCGCTCGCCATTCATCGACCGACTCGGTGCGCACGTCTCGTCGAGCACGGTTACTCCCAAGTTGAAGCTCCCGCCGGACGAGGCCGGCGCACCGGTTTCCCTGACAATCGAAGGGTCGTTTTCATTCACCGACAACCAGCTCGGTCTTTACGAGCGTTGTCCGCGCCGGTTTCTCTACACGCACATTCTTCAGGTCGGGGGACGTCGAACTGAAACCTCGTTCATGCGACTTCACGTTGCCGTCCAGAAAGTCGTGGACGGTGCCGCATCCCGCGTTGGATCCGGGCCGACCCACTCTGAGCTTGAGTCGTCGCTCGATGGAGTCTGGGACGAACACGGCCCGGCGGACGACGGCTACTCCTCCGAGTACAAGCGAATCGGGTCAGAGCTTCTCAAGTTTCTAGCGGAAAGTGTTGCCGGACTGGAAACACGAGCCGTCCCCCGTCTCCGGCTTCCGGTCGTCGGCGGCGAGATCGTCATCACGCCGGACCAGGTCGTGAGCGATGCGAAAGACAAGATCGTCATGCGCCGCGTGAAGACTGGCCACCGGGTCGGCGAAGAGGAAGACGAACTCGCCGCCGCCGCATTTCATCTCGCGGCTACCGCGCACACACCCGGCTGCACGGTCGAACTCGTCTTTCTCGGCGACGCCGACATCAAGCCGGTCTCGATGACGACGAAAGTCCTTGGCAACCGCCAGACCTCCATTGAGGGAATGGCGACCGCGCTCCGGGAAGGCCGTTTCCCCCTCAAGGAAACCATCACCTGCCCGCGCTGCCCGTCCTTCTTCATTTGCGGCCGGCTGCCCGCCGGAACGCTCACGAAAAAAATCTCGTCCTGATCTTACCGGTCACTTCCAGCCGCTGCGATTAGCCCTCTATACCCCCGGCGCGGTGCGCGGGAAAGAAGGAGGGCTATTGAGATGAGCAACGAGACGAACACAACCACCGAAGAGACGGGGGCGGCGCGTCCGGAAGGACGCCCCGCCGAGAAGTTCGAAATCAACGTGAACGGGCGGCACAAGACGGTCAACCACAGCCCGCTGACCTTCGACGAAGTCGTGGAACTCGCATTCCCCGGCTCGCACGACCCGAACGTCGTGTTTTCCGTGACCTACAGCCACGCCGCTTCCGCGCCGCCCGCCGGTGAGCTTGGCCAGGGCGGAACTGTCGAAGTCCGAAACGGAACCCGATTCAATGTCACTCGCACCGTTCAATCTTAGTCCGGACCTGAAGCGCCTCCGGACGGACGGATACTTCGTCCAAATCCGGGGCGCGCTTCTCGTCATGCGCGAGGTCCCCTACGTCACCGCCGAAAGGCGCGTGCGGAAGGGGACGCTCATTTCCAGTCTGAACATGGCTGGGGACGTGACGCAGAAGCCCGACTCTCACCAAGTTTGGTTCGACGGCGTGTTCCCGTGTAACGCCGACGGCACGCCGCTCAAAGGGATCGGGAACGGTGCCGGCGACCACAACCTCGGCAACGGCATCACCGCGAAGTTCCACCTGTCGAGTAAACCGGACGGCGGATACGCCGATTACCACGAGAAGATGACCACCTACGCCGGGGTCATCTCCGGTCCCGCCGCTGTGCTGGTGCCAGGCGCGTCCCCACGAGTCTTCCGGACACCGGAGGACGAGGGCGAAGGCGTTTTTAACTACCTGGACACGGCGTCCGCCCGGGCGGGGATCGGCGCGCTGAGCGATCGCTTGGCGAGCGAGACCGTGTCCATCATCGGCGTCGGCGGGACCGGGTCGTACATCCTGGATTTCATCGCGAAGACACCGGTGCGAGAGATCCGTCTCTTCGACGGCGACGAGTTCCTCCAGCACAACGCGTTTCGTGCTCCAGGGGCACCCTCGATCGAGGAGCTTCGCGAGATACATCCGAAGGTCGAGTACTTCAAGCGCATTTACTCTCGGATGCACCGGCGGATCGTCGCGCACAAGACGTTCCTCAAGGCCGACAACCTTCACCTCCTTGATGGGACGACGTTCGCGTTTCTCAGCATGGATGCGGGCGAGGACAAGCGGGCAGTCGTGGCCCGCCTCGAAGCCATCGGAGCCGCGTTCATTGATGTCGGGATGGGGCTGGAACTCGTGGACGGATCCCTGGGCGGTATCCTCCGCGTGACTGCGAGCACGCCCGAGAAACGAGACCACGTTCACGGCGGGCGAGTCTCGTTCGCCGGCGGTGGCGCGGGCGATATCTACGCGTCGAACATCCAGGTCGCTGACCTGAATGCCGTGAACGCCGTGCTGGCCATCGTGAAGTGGAAGAAGATTCGCGGCTTCTACCGCGATGCCGAGCGGGAGCACCACTCGACGTACACGACCGACGGCAACCTGCTCTTGAACGGTGACCTCGCATGATACGCTGCCGAAGGCTCCAACATCGATTCGTAGAAACCATCCCGGAGGTGCTGGAGCCGGGCGTCCTTTACATTTCGGTGGAGTACTGCACGGCCACGCACAGTTGCTGCTGCGGCTGCGGCGAGGAGGTGGTGACTCCGCTATCCCCCGTCGGTTGGGAGATGTCCTTCAACGGGGAATCTGTTTCGCTGTGGCCGTCGATCGGGAGTTGGACCCTCCCCTGTCGATCGCATTACGTCATCGACCACGGAAGCGTTCAAGAAGCGCTGCCGTGGAGCGACGCGCAGGTCGCAGCGGCACAGCGACGGGAGAAGTCGGAGAGGCAGCGTCACTATGATACGGCCCCGCCCGTCTCGCCCACGATGCCACTCCCGCCAGCGCCCCCCGCTACTGGCGAGGTGACCAATTGGTGGTTACGGCTACGAGAACGTGTCTTCGGACCCAGGAGAACTCGCCCAGAATGAAGAAGAAAGTCACGAAGCCCAAGCAGCGGTCTAAACAACAGTCCGCCACTCCGCGGGCCAACCCGTCCGAGGTGACGTCGCCTTCCCGCGACATCCGCCGCCCCGTCGAATCGATGCTCTGGGGCCGGTCGGCTGGTCGCTGCGAGTTCGACGGGTGCAACAGGATTCTCTCCCGCTCGTCCGTCACGCAGGAGCAGGCAAACATCGCCCAGAAGGCCCACATCTGGGCGTTCAGCGCTGGTGGTCCGCGCGGGCACGCCGGGATCACCGACGAAGAACTAAACGAGGTCGAGAACCTGATGCTCGTGTGCCACGAGTGCCACACCAAAATCGACCAGGCGCAGGGTAGCAAGAAGTACACCGCCGGAATGCTCCGCTCGTGGAAAGAGGAGCACGAGAAGCGCATTGAGATCGCTACGGGGATCGCGCCCGAACGGCGGAGCCATGTGCTCGTGTACGGCACAAACGTGGGCGATCACGGCTCGCCCTTCACGTTCAACGAAACCGCGGGCGCAATGTTTCCGGATCGCCGCCCGACGGAGCCGAGGCCGGTCATCCTCGGGACCGCGAACAACTCGCTACAGGACAAGTCGCCGGAGTTTTGGCGGGTGGAGTCCGCCCACCTGCGGAAGCACTTTGACCAGAGAGTCCGCGAACGGATTGCCGGAGGAGAGTTACACCACCTCTCCGTCTTCGCGCTCGCCCCACAGCCACTTCTCATTCTTCTTGGCGACCTCCTCGGGGACATTACTTCGGCGGACGTTTATCAGAGGCACCGCGAACCACCGTCGTGGACTTGGCCGACGGGCGGAGTAGCGCAGCCCTTTGAGGTGACGGAGCCGCCGACAACGGAAGGCCAGCCGGCCCTACTCCTCTCCCTCAGCGCGACGGTCACCCACGACCGGCTCACCGCAGTGCTCGGCCCGAAGGCGTCTGTGTGGAGAGTCTCGGTTCCTCAGCCCGGGAACGACTTCGTCAAGAGCCGTGACCAACTCTCCGAGTTCCGGAAGTTGATGAGGCCTCTCTTGGACCGGATTAAGGCCGCACACGGCCAGACGACTCTCCTGAATATCTTCCCGGTCGCGCCGGTGTCGCTTGCGATCGAACTCGGCCGGGTGCGGATGCCGAAAGCGGAAATGCCGTGGCGCATCTACGACCAGGTGAACCACCAGGGTGGGTTTGTCCACGCCTTAGACCTTCCATTAGGAGAACATACATGACTGACCAGCGAAGCGATTTGAGCAGGCTCCTCGGACTGATCGTCGAGAGCATCAGCATCCCCGAGTGGCTTTACAAGAAAGCGGCCGACCGTCACCTGTCCCTCGCCGAGTGGCTGCACCGGGAGGAGTCCGCGCTCGCGACGTTCGACCCTGACGTGCGGCCGCAAGGATCGTTCCGGTTCGGCACCGTGAACCGACCAATCAACGCCGACGATGTCTACGATCTCGACAACGTCTGCGTGCTGAAGAACCTCCGCAAGGCGGACCTCAGCCAACAGCAACTCAAGGAACTCTACGGAGCCGAGGTGAAGGGCTACGCGAAGGCGCACAACATGCTTGCGCCCGTCATCGAGAAGAACCGGTGCTGGCGGCTTGAGTACGCCGACGACGTGAACTTCCACCTGGACACCCTGCCGTGCGTCCCGGAGGACGACAGGATCGTCCAGCGAATCGCCGGGCTGGGCGTGCCTCGCGAACTGGCCCGTCGGGCGGTGGCGATCACGGACAAGCGCGACAAGTACTACCGCGTAATCACCCCGCTCTGGCCGAGCAGCAATCCCCGGGGGTTCGCCGCGTGGTTCGAAGAGCGTGCCTTACTCGGACGTACCCGCGCGATCGTGGAAGGATATGCGAAGGCTTCGGTCGAGGAAGTGCCTCCTTACGGATGGAAGACGACGCTTCAGCAGAGCATCCAGTTGCTGAAGAGACACCGCGACGTGATGTTCCGCGAGTCACCTGAGCTTGCGCCGATTTCGATGATCATCACGAATCTCGCGGCACACGCCTACTTCGGCGAGACGGACCTGGCCACAGCCCTCAAGAACATCATCGAGAGGATGCCGACTTTCGTGCGGGATCAGAGGCCGCGCGTGCCAAATCCCGCCGACCCGGCAGAGGACTACGCCGACAAGTGGAAGGACGACCCGAGGCTAGAAGAGAGTTTCTGGCAGTGGCACGCCTCAGTGAAACGCGACGTGACGGACCTCGCGGCGACTATTGGCGGCACCGGGCTTCGCCAAAAAGTAGAGAGGCTCTTCGCGGCAGATCTCACGGAGGAGGACGCAAAGAGATTCGAGCGAAAGGTCACGCCCGCTCCCGTCATCGTCAATGCCGCGCCGACAATCTTCATCCCGTCGGCACCCCGCCCTTGGGGACGGCGCTGATGACTGAAACCGTCCGCGAACGCTACCGGCGCTGGGAGCTAGACGAACTTCTCCAGAGGTATCCGGGACTGCGGGTGGCTCCAACCCAGAACGCGGGACTGAAAATCCGGGGGGAGCTTGCGTTCCGCGTGCAGGGGCCGCTCGGTGAGCCGCTCGAAGACATCTACGAGGTTTCGCTCGAAGTACCGATCGGCTTCCCCGCCGAGATTCCGGACGTCTATGAGACGGGCGGGCGCATTCCGCCGGACTTTCACAAGCTGAAAGGCGGCTCACTCTGTCTCGGCGCGCCGACCGCGGTCAGGCTGCATCTTCACGCTTCCGCTACGCTCATCACGTTTGTGGAGGCCGTCGCTATTCCCTACCTCTACGGCTACTCATATTTCAAGAAATACGGGGTGATGCCGTACAAAGAACTCGACCACGGTCCAGACGGGCTCCGAGACCACTTTGCGAGTCTGTTTAGGGTCACAGACCGGATGGCGGCCCAAGAATTCGTCCGTTTGGCGTCATTGAAGCGAAGGCGAGCGAACAAGGCTCGCTGTCCGTGCGGAAGCGAAAAAAGGTTGGGTCGCTGTCACAACCGTAGCGTGAACAAGCTTCGGCAACGGCTCGGAAGGCTCTGGTTCCACCGGCAATATCGACTCCTCACTGACGAGTGAGAGGCGCACAGTGCGCCGGCCGGTGTCGTCGCCACCTGTTATCCCCAGATGATGCCTACCAGCTTGAAAAGGAGCTTGTGCCTCGCTTCGAGGTGCTCCGGCCCGAACTCGTCGAGGGCCTCTAGATCCAGCCCGTGCTTCTCCTTCAGCGCCTTCATGTCGAGCTTCGACTTGTAGCTGTCGCTTCTCAGCGTCTCGTTCCAGTAAAGGGTGTTTGCGTAGGACTTCAGCTTCTCGCTGTACGGTTCGTTGCTACTGGAAATGTTGTCCTTGCCCTTTAGGAGAAGGATTCCGCCGAGGCGGTTCCGCTCCTGCTCGAACCGCTCGTCGTCATCGTCGAACAAGGCGCGATTCTCGTCATTCCACGACAGGATGTGCTCGACGTGGAAGCCCGTCTTCGCCCCGGTCTTGGTCACCAGGTCGGCAATCGGGTGCTTCGGGTTAAGGTTCATCGCCACCGCCAGGAACTCGTCGATGCGAGAGAAGAAGTAACGCTTGAAGCGGGGGTTCAGGTTGATGCCTGTCTGCCGGAAGGCTGGGTAACTGAGCGGCTCAGCCTCCTTGACGTTCCGCCGCGCTGCGATGGTTGCGGTCAACTGGGCGTCGAACGCCGACCGGAAGTCGCTTACAGGCTTCCCCCGGATTGCCTCCGAGATTTTAAAGAGCGAGTCGGCGAACTCGTTACTGTCGTAAGCGCTCTGCAACTGGAGTAGCGAGAAGTACCGGTCGATCTCGGAGGCAACTGCCTTGATCTTTGCAGTCTCCTCCGGGTCATTCAGCACGCAGGCGGAGAGCACCAGCAGGAACGGAGCGTCGAGATCGAGGAGCGCATTGTAGAACACGGACCGAAGTGGCTTCTGGTCCGTGGAGTAGGCCTGCCACAACTTGATATACAGCTCGGTGAAGTACGTGAACTCGCCCTTCAGGAACGCCTTCACATTCGACGGGTTGTGAAGCAGGCCGAGCTTCTCGTCCATGTCGGGCGTGAACATCGCCCGGTGGTAGTCCCCGTCGAACCGTTGCCCTTCCTTCCGCGTGGCGGCGAACTTCGCCTTCAGGTAGAAGCGGAAGAAGCTGTCCATCTCGTCTTCTTTGAACTCGTTGATCGCCATCGCCCGGCCTTCCCAGAGGCCGTTGAAGTCGTCCTTGTCCAGCTCCACCTTGTCGATCTGGCCGAGAAGCTTGCCCTTCAGGATCTCGTAGGGGCGGAGGCGCACGCCGCGGTCGTTAATGACCTCAAACACCATCGACACATCTGTCTGCTCGACGGCGAGGTTGATGAGCACCAGGCGGTGGAGGAAGTAGAAGACGAACATCTCGAAGCTTCGCTTGTCCTTCAGCTCCTTGTCGAGGAACGCGCTTATCGTGCCGTAGTTCGCGATCATGTTCTGGGCGGTGATGCCGCTGCTCGTGTCGATGCTCTTCGGGTCGATGCCGTCGAAGAGCGCCTGCTGCACCGCCTTGTGCTTCACGTGGTTCATCCAGAACTCTTGCTCGAACCCGGACTGACCCGCGATCTTGCTATCGATCCAGCCGGCGAGCTTGGACGAGTAGTGCTTGGCCAGATGGTGAAGCTTGATGAGGATGAGCGACAGAGTGGTTAGCCGCTGCTGCCCGTCCACCACGTACACCCGGCCGTCCACGACGTTCGTCACGTAGGTGTTCAGATAGTACCAGGGGAAGCGGCCAATCGCCTCCTTGCTCGGGTCCAGCCCTTTGGAACGGGCATACTGCTCGCGAAACTTGTGGAACAAGTCGTCGAGAAGCCGCAGCACCGGCTCGTCCGTCCACCGGTAGTCGCGCTGGTAGAAGTCGATGTAGTACGACGTGTTCGAGAACACTCGGTCGATGTTCTGCTTGTCGGGCGAGATGTCCATCATGACCTCAAGGTTACAAGCCTCGACAAGCTGACCCCGATACAGTGGGGATCAATTCATGGCGGCATTGCCTTTGACCAAACTCTCGACCGACACGTAGTCGAGGCATGATCAACTCGTCCGCACCTTCACTGCATCCGTGAGCCCGAGGTCGGCAAGGACTTGGGCCACCTCGCCGGTCAGTCCGGTGGCTTGGTCCGAAGGCACTGTCACCGACAACGCGATCTCCACCTGTACCTCCCCCGCGCTCCGGAGCTTCGGCAGGAGTTTCGTGCCGATACGGTTCCACTGATCGCTCGGTACCTGGCCCGAGAGCGTGACGCTCGTCTTCCCGGGCTTGGCCGGGGTCGTTGCCGCAGGTGTAGTGGCACCGCCCGAACCAGTTCCCGGCTGCACGACCGTCGTTTGTTCCTGAACCACCGCCGCGGTAGGCGTCGTCTGTGTCTCAGGGGGTTTAACGGGTTTTGTGCGAAGCGCCTCGGCTTTCGCCTTCGTGACCAGGAACACGCCCGCGTCGAAGGTGATCTCGTCACGTGAAATCGGCTCCCGGTACCAGAGACGCTGGAATCCACCCTCGGGGGTTTGCCCGGAGCCAACTGCCATCTCACCCTTCTCGACAAACTCGACAAGCTTCTGCCGGAGCGTGGCGTCCGGATCGACGAGGCGGGTCAGTGAGCCGTTCAGAAAACTTTGTCGTAACGACACGAGTGGCCACACGCCCTCGGCCTTGAGTGCTGGCGGCCAGTTTCGGTCAAGGAACCCTGCGCTCACTCCCTCGTTCAGATGCCCCCCAGAGCGAAGGGCCGTCAGGACCCGTCCGGCCAGCGATTCGCCGGAGCTACTGTGTCCGGCCCCGAGGTTGACAACCTTGAGGCGATCGTCCTCAGACGAATCGTGAAACACGATGAATGAGTAGCACGCCCACACCTCCTCCTCCGCCATCTCTTCCGCTTCTTTGACCCGACCTTTGAGGTCTGCCTTTTCGCCTGGACCGAATTCTCCAGCGAGTTGGCCCTTCGCCACCTCATCAGCGACCCGCTTCCACGCGAGCCAGTTCTCGACCTTCTCGCGGTACTCCCGCCCTGGCTTTCGGAAGCAATACACAGCGGCCGCCGGATAAAGGCGGTTCGTGCCGTTCCGTTGCGAAATCCACTCCGCAACCGTCCTTCGTTGTGCGCTGGTACCCGTCCATTCTGTCTCTGGATCCATCAAAACTAGACTCAGCTTCGGGGAGTCCGCCACATCTCCGCTATCCGACGGGAACGCCGTGAGCGCGATCGTCGCCGCCCTTTCGAATTGCTTCAGCACGAGTGAGCGGAGTTGAGGGCGGACCTCCGTATCAGGGTCAAGCGAGGCCTTCCGGTCGCTCATCACTTTCTTGAGAGTCGGCTGGTGGTGTACGCGGAAACCGTCAGACCCCTGCCTGCGGACGTAGTAGCCCTTCCCTTCGAGAGCGAATGCAGCGTTATCGACGGAGGTCGTGTCGATGCCAGGTTCGCCGAGTGCAAACCGCAGTTCGGGGAGGTGAGCAACCTTGTCGGATTGCCCACCAGTGGACTCGAAGAAGATCGCCGTTGCCACCCGTCGGTGGATATCTCGAAGTTCACCCTTCGAGTCCGCGTCGAGCGCACGGGCGTGTGCGTTCTCACCGGAGATGTCGCAATCAATTGCCGCGTTCAGCCGTGACTCGCCGATTTGCCCGAGCACCACGCTCCGAAACTCAACGATTTCGAGAGGTGCCGACCCAAGCGTGATGAGCGGTTCCGTCCGCGCCCGGCGAAACCCGTCCTCCATCGCCTTCGAGATCCACTGCGCGAGCATCGCGAGCGTGCCCCGTGTCTGCTGGTACTGACTGAGGGCTTGCCACTTTCGCTGGAACACAGAGATTGTCGCCGGATGAAACGGGTAGGCGTCCTCGAACCGCTTCTGAAGAAACTCCTTCCCCTTCTTCTCGGTGAGCGTCGAGTCAACCGCCGTCCATTCCGGTGGAAGTTGTGCTCGCCGGTCGAATGCCCAGTCAGCGAACGCCTTCGCGATGTTTCGCCGCTTTGTGTCACTGCCGAGATCGTCGAAAAGCCGTCGGCGGAGAACTTCTCCAATCTCGCTTTCGTCGTTTGCGATGAGATCTTTCGCCACACGCCGGACGACCTTCGTGAGCTTCTCCTGCCACTGCTGGTCCCACTCGGTCATCTCGACCTGGCTTCGCGGCAAGCTGATGACGGCTGCGGTGCGCGTCAGGCCCGTCACGGCGACCGAGAGGTTCTGAATGAAGGCGTGGAACTGCTCGGCCATGTTCCGGTGCCGATTGACGAAGTTCAGCACCTCGTCGCAGAGGATGAGCACGCACCCGCCCGCGGCGTCGAACACTTTGCTTAGCGTCTCAGTACCGGGAGGAGAGTCTTTCGCCGCCGGCCCGAGGATCTCCACCCCGCGATCGCCGGCGAGTTGCCGCGCGAGGTCGATCCACGGCGTCTCTCGGCCTGGCTGAGGATCCCAAGCGTTCCCGACGAACACGCCGACTTGTGCCTTGGGGACTTCGGGCAGCCCTTCGTTGAAGAGGAGTTGCTGGATGCCGTCGAACTTGCCGGCGACTGAACCGTTACTTGCCAAGTGATAGAGCGTGGTGAGCGTGTGCGTCTTACCGCCACCGAACTGGGTGACGAGCGTCATCACTGGAGCCGTGTTATTCGTTTGTCCGGCGAGACGGCGTAGCACCATGCCGGTGTGCTCGCGGAGCGCGCGGGTGAAGCACGTCCGTTTGAAGAACGATGCCGGGTCGCGGTAGTCCTCGGGGGCAGTTTTCGCGACCACCTGTTCGAGATGGATGGCGAACTCGTCTGGGTTGAACGAGCGTCCCTCGCGGACTTCCTTTCGGGGGGTGACCAGCTTGTACCACGGTTCCATCGGGCGTTACCTCGGCATCGCTAACAACATGGCATCCAGGAGCCGCTTCTCCTCGCACCCCTGCGGGTAGAGCGCGGAGAGGGCGTTCGCCAGCCGCAGGAACTCCCCGCCGCGGGCCACTTCATCTTTGAGCAAAGTGCGTAGAGCGTTGGTGCGGCCGCTCGTCTGGAGCAGCATTGCCGCGTGAACGCGGTCAAGGGTCGTCGCCTCGCGCTTAGACTTGAGCGCGTCGTCAGCGACTCCTGCCCCCTTCTTTCTCCGCCCCTTCTTCGGGGTCGGGTCTTCACCTACCTCTTCGAGGATGTCAAAGAGTGTCAACTGCTGGTCGGAGGCTTTCTTCGGCCCGGCGTCGAGCCTGTCGGCAACCGCCTCCGCACCATCCTTGCCGAAGAGTTGCTCAGCCCGCTCGCTTACGGGGAGCAGGCGCACCGTCCCTTTCTTCGTCTCGATAACGCGGTTCTCCCAGTCTTCGAGGTGAATCCCGAGGGGTTGAGCGAATCGTCTCGCCACGTCGTAGACCAGGCTAAACCCGCCCTTCTTCTTGCCGCCGCTGCCCTCCTCCTCTTCGTCCGTCTCGTCCTCCTCACTCTCTTCTTCTTCGGTGTCGGATTCGTCCACCTCTGCCTCTGTCGCTTGCAGTGTCCATAAGAAGAGAGCAGTAAGGCGGGCGTCTTCTTCGAGCACCCCAGACGAGGAACCGGCGCGGCCGAGCACCTGTTCAAGGGCTGCGCGGCCGACAGTCTCCCACACTGCGGCCAAGTAGCCGCGCTCGTGCGGAGTCGTCGCCTCAGGATCACCGCCGAGGGGTATCTCGCGGTCCTCAGCGTCCACGACTTTGGAGTAGCGGGAGTAGATTTCGAGCGCGGGGCCGATACAGGCAAACACCAAGTCGGCACCGCGGACGCCTTCGCTCTGGAGCCGTTCTATCCACTCTGAAACACGTTTCGGGAGTTCGCGGATGACGTGAGTCCAGTCGCCGATTGGAGCGTCTTCAGGCCGTGGACGGCAGACGAGGTGTACGCTGGTGGCGAGGGCGGCGGAATCTTTCGAACGTAGCCGAGTCGGTCGTTCAGTAGCGATTGGCCATGACGCGGTGATCACCCATCCACCACCGACAATACCCGACAACAGGGCTTCCCAACCTTCGGTCGTCTTGTGTGCGAATACCACACAGCCGATCCCGTCCGGTTTAAGGACCCTGCGTCCCTCTGCAAAGGCTTTCCGCATCCCCGACTCGAAGTAAGCCTGATCCTTGTGGGCGTACCGCTTCGTGTCCCAGTGCGCCATCTCGCAAAGTTCTTGATCTTTGGGCACTAACCCCTCGGTAGTCCGAAAACGTGCTTTCACCAACTCGTCCACCGAGTAGGCGCGCTTAAGCCACACGAAGAAATAATCCGAGAGATCCGCGTACGGAACCGCGAAGTAGTATGGCGGGTCTGTGAACCAAACTGACACACTCTCGTCGGGGAGCGGGTGTTCCTGCGAGTCTTCTTGTTGAACCTCAGCCGAGTTGCCGTTGTTGCCCGGCCACGCATCAATGACGCGAGCTACCCAGTCGATCGCTCCATCCAGATTGCCGCCAGAATCGCCCCACGGACACGCTTCCGCAAAGTCCCAGATCATTCCCAGGGCTTGTCTTCCGAAAGTATTCGCGATGAATTCCCCGGCCGCTACCCAACGAGTTCCTGCACTCCAGTAATCCGCGCATCGACCCAGCACCGCAGCCATAACTACTTTCAGCGATGGATCTGAGATCTTTGCCACCTCCCCGCAGAGGTGGAGCATCGCCAATTTCTGGCGGGCAGAGAACATGTCCCCCCATCGATTGACACCGTAGATCGGCACGTTAAAGGTGCCGCTCATGAGAGGAAGTGTCTCCTCGGGAATCACCGATTGACCGTCTTCCCGGCGGGCGTCTTCGAGCCGTTGCAATTCCTTCTGTGCCTTGAGAACGGCCTGATAATCGGTGACTTCCGCAAGCCGGTACGTCTTTCCTCTCTGTGCCGCCTCAGCGACCGCGAGAAGAAACGCCCCGCCTATCCGATTGCCCTTCGGGTCGAAGACGACGTCAGCCCCACCTTTCTGTGCGGAGAGTTGAGCAGCCGTCCGATTCTGCTTGCTCTTACCCGGGAGGACGACTTTGCAACACGGGCAGAGGACGCTTGCGGTTCGGCCAGGAACCTTTGTCCCCATGGCCGGCTCGTAACCAGGTTTCATCTCCTGACTGCCGAAACCACGAGCGATCCGAAACGTGATCGGCCCACCCTTCGGTGCCGAGTCGATTAGAACGACCGTGCAGTCGCCCTTGGAGTCTTCTTTGAAGAAACGTGCTCTGGTACTGCCCCGCTTCGCGAGCCAGGGTGAGCGGAAAATCGGGATTTCGGCACCACAATCCGGCGATTCGCAACGCACCGTCCTTGCCCAGAGATAGGCCATTGGTCGGCGGCCGGACGCGCCACTGGGGTAGAGCGACTCAAAACGCTTCACAGTCTCGCGGAGGAGTTCTTCGCCTTTCTTCCTAAGCTTGTCGCTGAGTTCCGCACCGTCGCGCGGTATGTGTTGCAACATGATTCGAAGAATCATGAGCGCGACCGGATTCAGGTCACTTGAGAAAACGTCGCAGCCGAGTCGAAGTGCTTCCAACGGGATCGATCCACCTCCGGAGAAGGGATCTGCGACAAGCGGAGTGTCGTCCGGGAAAGCCGCAGCTACCAACTCCCGCGCCACCTCCAGCGTCGGACGGTGCGCCGCTAGCTGCCAGTTCGATGCCTCTCCGATGAACTTGAGCAAAGCCGATTGAAGAGCAGCGTCTTCCGCAGGGACGTTGCCTTGGATGCGAAGTAAGGCTTTTCGTGCCTTTGCTTTGAAATCCGACGGGCAACGAGGGTCACACGGGTCCGGCAGGAGCAGGGTCATCAGGACGGCCCGACAAGCTGCAAGTGGACGTCTCGCCCACCAGAGGTGGAGTGTGCTGGGATGACCGTGGCGAGCAGACTTCTCACTCGGCGCATACTGCGATACTGCCCGGATCGGGAAGTCCACCTCGGCCAGCCGCTTGCATTCCTTCGGGATCACGACCCGTCCCCCTTCGCCTTCCGCATCTCGTCGAGGCTGAGGGAGTAGTGTGCGACTTTCTGCACCTCGTGCCAGTCGAACCGGGCGGGGTTTGGGATCTGTTCGAGCGTCGGGGTGGTGTTGCAGTTCGTGACGACGTAGAGCCAGTAGCAGTCCGGCCGGTCTTCAGCCGTCTTCCGCTCGTTCGGAGTGAGGATGACGCTCCCCGATGCTGCCCCGATTCCCTTCACCTCGATGAGACGAAGATCGCCCGAGGTCACATCGAGCGAAGTTACATCGTACCCGAGGTTCTTTTCGGACACGTCGAACACTTTTCGGCCGAGTGCCTCCTCGTGCCGCATGACGAACTCCATCGCGATCCGCTCCGTTTCTGGGTTCTGCCGCAGGTTCGACAGCTCTGGTGCTTGCCGCTCCGGGTGGGGGAGGATTAGCACGCTGGTCAGTCGCTCTACGGCTTGCAGGGAGAGTGACCGCTGTCTCCCCAGTTCGTCGCGGCGGCGCTCTCGGCGGAGGAGCAAGTCGCTCATCCGATTCTCGGCCGACGCGAGCCGGCCCTCGGCCCCCGGCACCTTCTGGTCGATCTCAAGGCCAATCTTCCCGACTTCCTCGTCTGCTTTCTGCACCAATTCGTTCAGCGACAGCTCAACGTGAGCTGCGATCCGGTCTATCTCCTCCAACCGTTCGCCCCGCACCTCTCCGAGAAACGGCTGCAAGGCGTTCTCGTCAAGCCACGCCGAGGCCTCCGGAGCGTGCGCAACTGGCGGGAGTTCGGCCGGGGTCGGAGCGGGGCTAAGGTCGCCGAGGATCGCTGGCTCGTGCGCCGACACCGTTCCGTCGGCACGAAGTTCGAGGGCAAAGAGACGCTCGTGAATCGTCTTCCCGAGGCCGTCCACCACGCGAGCGCGGTAGAAGTCAAGCCGCATGGGCTGGTCGTGCTTTACGGAGTAGAGGCACGCACCGGTAGCGAACTCCGGCTGAGCCAGGTGGAGCATGTGCCGCCGGAGCGACTCGAAGAGCGGGTGGCCGGGCGTCACCCACTCGAAGTTGTTCGCAGTCGCCGTCTCCCGGTCCGTCGAATAGCGGGGGTACTTGTCGGCGACTCGGGCGAACTTCCAGTCCGGTTCGGAGTCGTAACGGCGGAGGGCGGTCGGGGTCCGCGGCGGGTCGTAGGTGTGGGCGAACCGCGGCACGGGCTTCACCCCGAACGCAACCTGCTCGGCCCCGTCCGCGAGGAACCGGGCAATAGTCTCCGGCACGACGCGGCGCTCCTGTGCCTTGGCTCGTCGTTCGATGAGCATGTTCAGGTTGAGCTTCTTTGACGCGAGCCCTTCGAGGGCGTTCTTGCAGATGTTCCGGAACCGTCCCTCGTCCACGTCCCGGAGCAGGTTGTCTTCGAGGTCGGCATCGCCGAGTTTTCCGGCGTAATAGTCTCGGAGTACCCGCTCGATGTGGGCCGCGGGGAGCACCTCGCCGACGACGTTGAACACGGCGTCGTCATCGAGCGCATCCCGGATCTCCTGGAGCTTTTCGAGGAGCTTGTGCAGCACCCGGCCTTCGATGGTGTTTGTCGCCACGAAGTTGAAGATGAGGCAGTCCTTCGTCTGGCCGTAGCGGTGGATGCGGCCCATCCGCTGTTCGAGCCGGTTTGGGTTCCACGGGATGTCGTAGTTGAAGAGGATGTGGCAGCACTGAAGGTTAATCCCCTCACCCGCCGCCTCGGTCGCAACCAACACCTGGATGTCGCCGTCCCGGAACTGCTGCTCGACGTAGATGCGGGTGCCCTTTGACTCGCGGTCCCCGGGGGCCATCCCACCGTGAATGTTCCCGACGCGAAAACCCCACGCGACCAGCTTCCCCGTCAGGTAATCAAGCGTGTCCTTGAACTCGGTGAAGAGGAGGAGCCGCTGCTGGGGGTTGTCGAAAAACCCCTCCTTCTTGAGGGTGTCCTTCAGGTGGGAGAGCTTCGCCTCCCCGTCGTCGTCCTCGACCTTCTTCGTGTCGCGAGCCAAGTCCTTTAGTTCGAGAATCTCCTCCCTCACCTGGTCCGCGTTCTGCGACAGGGTGATGGCGGCAATCAGCTCCTCGAACTTCCCCTTCTCGACATCGTCCATCTCCTCGATGTCTTCCGTGTCGGGCATCCGGGGCGGGGCAGCGGCAGTCAGCTCGTTCGCCCGCTTAAGCCCCTCTTCGAGCCTCCGGGCACGGCTGTCGAGCGACCGGCGGAGGGCGTAGGCGCTAGACGCGAGCCGCCGCTGGTAAAGTGACATCAGGAACCCAACGGCCCGCGCTCGGGGGTTGTCCCCTTGGGCCGCAGCCTTCGCGCTCTGTCGCTTCACGAATCGCGTCACTTCCTGGTAGAGCTGGAACTCGTCCCCGTCGATGCCGAAGTCGGCCGTCTTCGGGATACGCTTCGTGAAGATCTTCTTCGCCGCCCAGGTGCCGTCCTCCTGCCGCTCCGGGAAGTAGACCATCGCCTCCTTCGTTCGGCGGAGGTAGAACGGTGCTCGCCGTTTCTCCATCGCCTCCTTGATGGACTTCACATCGGCGTAGGCATCCGTGTCGAGGAGTTGGAGAAAGAGGGAGAAGTTCTCCGGCTCCCCCTTGTGCGGCGTCGCGGTGAGGAGCAGCAGGTGGTCGGAGGAGTCACGGAGCAGCTCACCGAGGGCGTACCGGGCGGTCTTCCGCGCCGGCGGGCTCCACGACATGCGGTGGGCTTCGTCCACGATGATGAGGTCCCAGTGGACCTGCTTCAGCCCCGGCAGGATGTCCTCCCGTTTGGCCAAGTCGAGCGAGGTGATGACGTGGTTCCGCTCCATCCACTGGTTGATGCCGAACTGCTCCCGGATCACGTCCCCCCTGAGCACCTCGAACTTCTCATCGAACTTTTCCTTCAGTTCCCGCTGCCACTGGAAGGCCAGGTTCGCGGGGCAAACGACGAGGATGCGCTCGGCGAGACCGCGGAGCTTTAGTTCGCGGATGAGAAGCCCGGCCATGACCGTCTTCCCGGCCCCGGCGTCGTCTGCGAGGAGGAACCGAACACGGGCCACCTTGAGGAGGTAGTCGTAGACGGCTTCTAGCTGGTGCGGCAGAGGATCGACTCGGGATATGGAGAGACCGAAGTACGGGTCGAACTCGTAGGAGATGCCGAGTGAGTACGCCTGCACCCCGAGGCGAAGACGGGTCGGGTTCCCGGCGTAGTTGCAGGCGGCCTCTTCGAACCGAAGCGTGGCCAAGTCACTCGTGGTCAGATTCAGACGGCGAAACCGCTCGGACCGAAGACCCACCAAGCCGAGCGTCCACGACGCCGCCGCGTTCTGCTGGACGGTTTCTATCCGGTGCGGTTCGCTGAGCAGTGGTCCGGAGACGACACGGCCGGGGGTTAGGCGAGAATCAGACATCGACGGCACACCTCGTCGGTCCGCGGAACCCGCGTTCCGTGCTGTTGTTCCGACATTTTATGAAGAGATACTGCCAGTTCCTCGACTACGGAACAACGTCCGTTGAGCGAATAGTCTGGCCGCCCGGTGGTGACCTCTTGCGCCACTCGGGTGACGTCAGGCCCCAAACGGCTTCACCGGCCGCCGCTTAAGCCAGATGCACTCTTTCGGGACGAGGGGGAGGCCGGCGGTCTGTCGCCTCCGGTTTACCGCCCGGAGGAGATGAAACTCTTGCCGCTTCACCAGGTAGTACGGCTCGAACGGCAGATCGTAAAACGCCTTCGCAAGCCGCTCGACGCTCCGCCGCGTCGCCTCCTCCTCGAACCATGCCTTGAGGAGTCGGTATTGCGGGAGGTCGATCCGGACCTGGACGTGCCCGCCGCGGAACCCGACGGCGTAGCCGGCGTACTTGATCGCCCGGCGTCTCACGTCCCGGACGTTCTCCCCCTCAAGCTCGAAGAAGCGGTGCTTCCCGTGCGTCGCGAGGATGACGAAGAAGTCCTCGTGCCGCAGGTACTGCACACTCGCCTGACCGAGTTGCTTCCGCCTGGCGCGGGACCAGCGAGTGAGATCGATGCCGTACCGTTCGACGAGTTTCGCATCTACCCGGTGCGGGTCTTTGGTCTCCGGAATCCACCCGGCCACGTAGAAGAGATACCCGCGGGCGACGTAGGCCACGGCAAGCTGCTGGATGAAACCCTCCACCGACACCGCCTCGCAACGATACCGCATCCACCCTACCAACGCTTAAAAGAACGACCGATGAGCGGGGAGTGTTCACGGCACACTCCCCAGAAGCCTCGTAACCCTGGGCACTCTCGCTCCTCGTTTCGAAGAGACACGCTACCACCCACGCGCCCACCGCACGGCTCCGCCGTGCTGTGTTCTGTGAGTTGCAACGCCCCAATTCGTAGCGGTAGCGGCGCACGAACCGAAACGGAGCCCGAGGCACACCTCGGGCGCACGTCGCAAGTTCACTGCCGAGGAGAACGCTCACCCAAGAGCGCTCTCCTCGACCGCCGCTCCTCCCGCCCAGGGATCTGTGGATAACTTCAAGGAAGTTATCCACAGGCACGCTACATCATCGGCTTTCGTAAGCCCGTCGGCCCTTTCGTCGAAGATTCCGCTCGGCACCACCCGTCTGCGGACAAACCGCCCCGCCACTGCCTTGCAGCGGTTCGGCCCGGCTCCCGCCGGCTCCTACTCAGGCCACTCTCCCACCCGACCGCATTTCGATCACCCGCGCACCACGCGCGGGCACCGAGGCGCGACCCCGGCCGCGATCAGGCTTCCCAGGTTCGTTGTGGTCTCCGTCCGATCGGTCACGTCGGTAGTGGGCTTCCCCACGGGCAAATCACCGCACGTTCGCCCCTCCCAGGGCGTCGCAGTTTCCGCCGCGCCGACAAGGCGCGACGATTTCAGGGGCACGAACACAGAAGCGTCCCCTTACCCATCAGTGATTGGCTTATTCCCGGTTCGGCACCGTCCCCGGTCGGACTGACTGGCAAGCCGTTTCCGGCCTCTCGTGGTTGAGCTATTCGCCGTCGGGTGTTTCGCCCGAACGCCGGCTTCGGTAAAAGCCGGTCCCGCGTGTTGCCACGACAGGAACTCCCCACGCCAGCGCGGTTGAGCGAGCGTAGCGGCAAGTGCCGCCGTAGCCCCGGACCCCCGCGACGGGATTTGTGGCAAAGAGACCACGCACCCGCTTTGACCCACAGCGGCCTCGACGCAGAACGCATCGAGGGTTTCCCCTGTCGCCCGTCGATTCACGCCAAAAAGAATCCCTATCGGATAGAAGACCGAGATTACTCCGCGGCGGGCACTTCCTTACGAGGGAAGCATGGCCCGCAGACGGGATTACTTCGGTCAGCCTCCGTCGAACCGGACGAGCGCCTATCGACGCATCCGGCTCTACGGGCGTGACGTGACGAGGTGCGACCCCATCCCCTTAGCTCGGTAGTAGCCGAGTTTACCGGGAGTCACCGCCGATCCGATGAGCGCCATGAACAACGTTTGCCGTTCCTGACGACCCGCCGTGGTTGATCCACAGCAAGGCCGGCATAGCACGCCCGAGCGACTCTCGAAACAGAACTTCACATCCCGGTCACAGAACCTGACCGTCGAATCACGACCGTGACATCGACCGCTTTCACCGAAGTGTGCTAGCAGAACCGACCGCACTCCGGTCATTCTCGTCACGCACGCCAAGGGCCGTTCGGCTGCGCGAGGAGCGCACTGTGATGAACCCGTCCCATACTCGCGGTCGTTTCATAACCTCGAACCCCCGTCCGGAATCGATCGGGGTGTGACCCGAGCGGCGAGTGGATGACTTTTCCGAAGAACCTGCTCCAGCAGTGTTCGAACCTCGGGCTGATGACCACTCGGGTTGATTTGCCCGGAGCTTGCTGTTCGCTCTGTTCGGGCCTCCGGCTCACGGCGGCATCCAGGGATTAAGGTCGTAGCGAGGACGGCCCGAGCCCGGTCTTCGTCGCTTGCCGAAATGTGATGCCAGAGACCCTTTCGAATAATCCCTACGAAAATCCGCACACTGTCGCCGGAAACTCGGTTGGCCCGCACGGCGGCAGCGGCAAAGTTCAGCCATGCGGCTTCGCTCCTCTCCATCCAGCCCTCCAGGAGAGCCTGCTCGAAGAGGTCCCGAAGCCGGGAGGGTTTTCGGATGTCCTCGGCCCGGATGTTTCTCAGGTTCGGTTTGTTCTTCCCACAGGAACCAGCATCGACGGCGTCGGCGAGTTTCTGGTTTTTGGAATCCGAAGGAGTTTCCTGTCTTTCAGTAGGGGGTGCAATTTGACGGCGAAAACCCCTGCGGAGGGGTGCAAAGGATGTGGCGCGACGCCAGGCGGTGTTGATGACGAAATACGCTCCGTCACGATTCAGCTTCCGCTGCACCGAGCCGGTGTCCTTCGAAATCCAGCCCAGCCGAATCAGCTCCGCCCGGGCGGAACGAGCGGCACGCTCCGAGATCCGACAGAGAGAACAGATCCAGGAGATCTTCGCTGTCCCCTTTCCTCTCAACGTTCCGTCCGCTCCCAGCGACAAGCCGCGGAGCAGATAGGCGAGGACCGTCTTCACAAGAGCCGGCTTTGTTGAGGTTGAGAGAAACCGGAGCACTTGCCGTGGGACCGGCACCAGTCGCCGTGCTCCGCGGCCGCAGAGAAGCGCTACCGAGTTGCCGTCTGGAAGCGTGCCATCGGTGATCGCGATCGCGGCTTCAGAGAACGTCAAGAGACCGGCCTTCCGGAGGAGCGACAGCTCACGAGACACGGACGCCTCGGGTTCGAGGCCGATCCTCGCGGCCAGTTCCGAAGGACGAAAGAGACGCGGGGCACTCCGTCCTCGACGCCTTGATCGATCCGCCGCTTCCCGAATAGCCAAGGACTCCAGAGCAGCGAGGTAAACCCGCAAGGCTCGAAAGCTAATCTCTCCCGCGTTTAACATCGCGAGAGCGGCCAGAAGTTGATTCGCCCGGACAAGCCGGAAGCCATCTTGAACACACACGTCCCCTACTCCTCCCTGCTCGGAGGCGGAATTGAATGCCGAAGGCGCAAAAAACCCGTGACGCTCAAAGAGCGTCTTGACGGATCGGAGGGTGTTGAATTAACTTCGGGAGCGTTGAAACACACGAAGTCGTTTTGGGCCTCCGCCCGACAAATCAGCCAGCTCGCCAAAGCTGGCTTTTTTGTGCCCTATTTTCTTGGTTCCGCCAAATACTCTCCTGTTTACAAGCACTTAGATAATCGAGCTTCAACTCGATTAAAGCCCCTCTTACACTTGCGACGCCCGATCTCGCAAGGAGTATTTCGCAGCAGCTATGTGTGTGAATTTCGGATCTTCGGATGATGTGAAGTTCCGAGGTTTGGAACTTCAGAGGTGCAGAGTTTCGCAAGTTCCGAATCTCGTAACTTCAGAATCTCCGAACTTCTAAAGCTCTGAAATGCAGAACTTGCAAAGTCCAGAAGATCGCAAATTCTGATTCTCGTAACTTCTGAAGCTCTGGAATTCTGAGCTTGTGAACTACTGCGCTTCGGATCTTCAGAAGTGCTGAAGTCGTGATGTTCTGACGCTGTGAAGTTCTGCACTTTGAATGTTGCGAAGTTCTGAATTTCAGAACTTGGGAGCCGTTGTGCTCGAATGTGCAGAAATAACATCTAGTGTGCCGTACTGGGAGATGCTATGCGGAACTCGTAACTGAACAACGCACTTTGCCATGAAAGCTTTCGCTCTCTCAGATATCGAAACCTCGACCGCTCGACTTCCGGATGACCGCGACATCATGTCCGTGCCGGAGGCGTGCAACTTTCTCGACGTCCACCGTAACACGCTCTACAAGCTCATCAACGAGGGGGAGATCCCGGCGTTTCGTCTCACGACCGGCGGACGCTGGAAATTCCGCCGTCGGGAACTGGAGGAGTGGCTTGAAGACCGGCAGGCGAGGCGGACGCGATGAGAAAGCCGATAATCATCAGCGTCGTAAACCACAAGGGAGGATGCCTCAAGACCACCGTCACGGCGAACCTCGGCGCGGCTCTTGCCCGGATGGGGAAGAAGGTGCTGGTCATTGACCTCGACGCTCAGCAGAACTTGACCGCGAGCCTTATCGGGCCAGTTTCGATGGAGGAGGGGAGACGAACCCTTTACGACGCCATTCTCGACGAGACCTCGATAGACGATCTGATCCTACCAACGCCGACCCCGGGACTAGACATCGTGCCGGTGACAGAGGATTTCGCGGGCGCAGACTTGAGTCTCGTGAGCGTCGTCGGGCGAGAGTCGATTTTGAAGAGCTGCCTCGCAAAGACCAAGGCGCTCTCCGACTACGACCTGGTCTTTCTCGACAACCCGCCGTCGATTTCGCTTGTCGTGATGAACTCGCTCGTTGCCAGCCACTACTTCCTCGTTCCGTGTAGCGCCGAATACCTGCCAATGGTCGGCCTTCAGCTCCTCTCCGATTCGATCGCGAAGATGTTCAAGCTCGCGCCGGCTCTCAAAGCCCTCGGGGTCGTTCTCACGCTCTACTCGCACAACGAACGGATCTGCCGTCAGGTCGAAAGCCTGCTCCGGGCCGAGATCGGCGACAGCGTGTTCGATGCCCGAATCCGGGTGAACACCAAGGCCAAGTCGGCACCGAGTGTTCAAAAAACGATCTTCGACTACGAGAAATCTCCCCGCGGAAGGGGTACGGAAGACTTCACGAAACTGGCCGCGGAAGTGCTCGCACGACTTGAGGTCCGCGAGCAGCCCGTGCTGAAGGTCGCAAATGGCTAAAGGGCAGGTCACCGACAAGGAACTCGCGACCGGACTAAAAACGTTCGGCGGGTTCGGCGCGCTCGGCGAGACAAACAGCCGTCCGCGACGTGAAGATCCGTTTCGTGACACCCGCGCCGAAGTCCAAGCGGCGACTCCCCGGATAGAAGTGGTGAAGTCGCCGCCGGCAGAAACGCCGCCGCTTGCGGCACCGGCGGCTGAGGAGAAAATCCCCCAGGTTCGAGACCCGAGACCCGAAGTGCCGCGTCGAGCACGACCCGTAAAGAGAGAGGAGCAGAGCCAGCCGCCTGTTTCGAACGGTCACGAGAAGAAGTCAGAACTCTACACCGAGCGGGTCACGGTCCCTCTCGATGCGGAACTCCGGGATGGTGCGGAAGCTCTCGCAAAGAGTCTTCAACGGCGGAGGACGGACAAAGGGGAGCGCATCACCGCGAACACGGTGATGCGGGTGGCACTGAGAGTCGTGCTCGATTCCTTCGATTCTCGGTCGGTCGGAGTCGTGAACACGGAAGAGGAGCTGTTTCAGGCTGTGTGCGCCGGTCTCCGTCCGACCAAGTCCGGAACTCGATCCGGCGACTAGAGTCGCCGGACGGGGCAAGGCATGAAACAATCTCCGGGAACAACTCTCGGGCCGCTTAGACGGACACTCGTGGGCGACCAGTCGCTTGCGAAACGGCATCAGGTCAAGCTTTCTTTTCCCTGCCAAGACTCGCCGGGAGTAGCTTCTTCCGCTTCAGCGTCGCCTTCACGTCCTTCGGCTTCGCCTTCTTCGTCCCGGCCTTCTTCTTCTCGCTCGGACCGTAGTGCTTGTCGGCTCCGTTCGTCATCGGACTCCTCCTTCGAACACGTCGGGCG
This sequence comes from Limnoglobus sp., assembly GCF_059499385.1. Classification (NCBI taxonomy): domain Bacteria; kingdom Pseudomonadati; phylum Planctomycetota; class Planctomycetia; order Gemmatales; family Gemmataceae; genus Limnoglobus; species Limnoglobus sp. The sequence goes on from NZ_JCABYM010000106.1 coordinate 184,579, forward strand.
ACTGAATCCTTTACGTCACCGTGACCTAAAGGATGTAGACCTATGGTATGCACCGCCTAGAGTCGGGTCAAAGATCAACCGACCGATCTTCTGACCCTGGCGAGGGCGACACGGCTTGTCTGACGTTGCGGTTCGATTCGGAAAACGACTCAGGGAGGTGCGCGAGGAAGCAGGGATCTCCCAGGAGAGACTCGCCGAGCTTGCCACGCTTCACCGCACTTACGTCTCAAGCGTCGAGCGGGGGAAGCGGAACATCTCGATCGAGAACATCGAGCGGCTCGCAGTCGCGCTCGGCGTCTCCATGCGAGACCTGATGCCCGAAGACGCCAAACAACCAAAGAAGAAAAGCTAGTCGGAAACGACGAGCGGCTCCACGGGCCGCCCGAGGAGTTCTCCGGTCCGCTCGTAATACTTCCGGAGCGAGTCGCGGGAGGCGAGGAAGAAGAGAAGCACGAGCGGGAGATCAAGCGCCCCGCGCCACCCGAGGAGATAATCCCGGGTTGCGTAGGACCAGACCAGGGCGACGACCATGTTCGCGTAGAACTTGTAATAGCGGTAGTGGACGAGGACGAGGAATTCGAACGCGGCGACGTTCTTCTCCAGGCGGGCGAAATCCCGCTCCGACTTACGAAGCCCGGTCCAGTGGTGCAGCCGATCGATGACGAACCATCGCACCGCGCTCACGGTCAGTCCCGCGGCGAGCGCCATCACCGTGCCGGAGAGAAAAGCGGTGAGGGGAGGGTTCGGATCTCCGCCGGTTCCCCAGGCGGCCTGTCCGGGCGCGAGAAGTGGAAAGCCCTGGAGTGCCGTAAAACCTGGCAACACGTAGGCGATGACCAGCCCGAAGTTGTTGAGCGAACTCTCTTCTGAAGCCACGTCGCGGACTGCTACCACCTTTCGCTCGGAGGGGTAAAGCAGTCTGCAACTCCCAAGTCCGACCCCGTCTCCTACCGCCTTTGGAAATTCCGCCTTCGGGCCAAGACGGTTTTTCTCGAACACGTGGCGATTCCGGAAGCTCCCATACGAATCGGCGAGCCCAGGTCGAATTAGCGGCCCGAACACCTCAGCGCCGCCGAGAACTGACGGCCTTCCCGGCCGTCGGATAGTCCCAGCCGAGACCTTCTCGTCTGAATTAATGCCCAACCTCCACTCGGCCGCTCCGCTTCTCTCCTCGGCCTCCCCGCTGGTTGACTCGGCCACCTCCGTCGGCCCCCGGCCCCACCTGTTCGCTGCTCCGGGCCGCGTCAAGGTCCGGTCGCTTCGCTCCCTCTCCACCTTGTACCCGTCCCGGCTTCGCCCGCCCAAACCCCACCGGCCGAGGTCCGCCTGCGGCCGCCTCGAAATCGAAATCGTTTCCGGGAGGAGGGGCGGTTCGCCACCGGGAGGGCATGAACCGCCCCTCCTTCCGGAAACATTTTCCGGGGAGGGGAGCGGGGTTCGAGACACTCCCCGGTAATTCCGCCGGGACCACTGGAGCGCGAACGCACATGACCACGACAAACCGAAAGGACTGCTGCACTGAAATTACGAAAGCGATAATTGCCGATCTCGAAAAGGGCATCCGCCCCTGGGTGAAACCCTGGGTGAGCGGGGCGAAAAATGCCTGCCGACCACTCCGGAGTACCGGCGAGGCCTACCGGGGAATTAACGTCCTCTGTCTGTGGCGAGCCGCCGACTTAGCCGGTTACAAAAGTCCGCACTGGTTCACCTACCGTCAGGCGCAGGATCTCGGCGGGCAGGTGCGAAGGGGAGAGAAATCAACCCCGGTCCTTTACGCAAACCTCTACCAGAAGACCGAAGACGACGACGCACGGGAGCCGGAAGAAAAGCGAATACCGTTTCTTAAGGCCTACGCGGTCTTTAACGCCGACCAAATCGAAAACCTGCCCGCGAAGTTCTCCGAGAAGGCAAGTCCCGACGTGGACGGGTTCGAGCACGAGCCGAACAAAGCGGCCGTCGAGTTTTTCGCAAACACCGGTGCTGCGATTCGCGAGGACAGAGAATCCGCTCGCTACAGCGTGCTCGAAGACACCATCTACATGCCGCCGTTCCGGGCGTTCGAACACGCGGACCGATACTACTCGACGCTCGCCCACGAACTCACCCACTGGACCGGGCACCCGAAGCGGAGCCCGCGGATCTTTCCGAAGTCGGCTTACACCCCGCAAACCTATGCACGGGAAGAACTCGTTGCCGAACTCGGTGCGGCGTTCCTCTGCGCGGATCTCGGGATAAACCTCACCCCCCGGCCTGATCACGCGGACTACATCGGGAACTGGTTGCAAGTTCTCCGGAACGACAAGCGAGCCATTTTCCAGGCGGCGTCCTACGCCCAACGGGCCGCGGACTACCTGCACAGCCTCCAACCGCAAGCAATCAAACAAGCAGCCTGACCACCGCACCAACCGCCCGAGCGCAATAAGGAACGCGGTCGGGCACTTTTCTGGGAGAAATCAAAATGACCACCGACGACAGCTATCTGATCCATTCGTATTCCCGCCGCGAGGCCATCGAGGACGGGGGTTTAATCGACGCAACGCAGACGGCGAAAGAAGCCGGGTTTCGCTTTCCGGTCGCGCTCACCTCTGCCGTCTGGGCGACGTGCGTGGCGGTTCCCACCGGCGTTACCGGTCAGGACGAAACCGGCCGACTTTGGGACGTGCTCACAATGCTCGGCCACGCCTGCCGCGCGCGGAGCGGAGACGGAAGTGTCCGGTATTTTGACGTGCTCGTCTTTAACGACGACACGACGCCGAAGCCGGTCCGCCTCAAAGCCCTCTGCGGGCCGGACGACGACCTATCCCCGTGCATCACCGTGATGCTTCCCGACGAAGACTGACCCGGAGTCGAATCAGAGCGAGAATGGAGGAAACACGATGTTTACGAACGACGACCGAGCAAAACGATTCGCGGCACTCCTGCCTCGCTACCCCGAGGATGAATACACGAATCTGATCGATCTAATCGCGGACGCCATGCACTGGTGCGACCAAAACGGGGAGGACTTCGACGAGGTACGGCGCATCGCCGCGATGCACTTCGAGGCGGAGGTGGCGGGGGACGAGTAAGCCGTCACCCGCCGCTCTCTACCGACAGGACACGTGGTGCTCCTTCGGAGCGCCGCCGATGCTCGGAAAAAACTCGCGCCACTCAGTTGGCAACAGCGTGTGGTTCACATCGGGACTGCGTTGCACACTCGAAAAGCCTTGAAAACGAGGCCGCCGACATCACTTGCCGCATTTCTCGCGGCGTACAATCACCCTCGATAAGGGGCATCGCCCCTTTGACACATCCTCTCCTTAGGCACCCAGGAGACGGTCACAAAAAGACCGGGTGCGCCGTGCCCCGTCGTCGGCACGAACAGCGTTCCAAAAATCGACGACGGCAGCAGCGTTTCTTTTCGTCGCCCTCAGTTCGCGTGCGCGGCTCAGCACGGTTCAGCTTCCGCGCTCCCATTTTGGGGGGCGCGGCCGGTGAACGTGACACCCGCCGGTTCAAAGGAGGTGATTACTAACCAAGAAAAAGGCAACGGAAGATGGAAACGATTAAGTTGATCGACGTGACAGACAGCGCACGAGAAATGGTTATGCACTTTCCGGGATGGGAAGTCGCGGTAACGCAGCGAGTGTGGGACGAGTGCGTGAAGGTACCGGCAGGACTCGAAGGGGAGAGCGAGACGAGTCGTCTCTGGGATCTCCTTTGCTTCTTCTGGGACGGGGTCAGGCAGCTCGCCACTCCTGAAACTGGTTTGCTGGCTGCGTTCGGCTTCCAGGTCGGAAAGTACGTAACTGACTTCGAGCGCTCATTAGACCTGCCTGCCAAGCGTTGGCCGGACCTCGTAGACCTTCACGCGGTTGCAGGCATCGACTCGTACGGCTCACCGAGGATCGTAGTGGTCTGGCCGGGGGAAGTCTTTCTTTCGCGTCATTGACCACATTGCAACGAATGGTTCCCCGAGGCCCAGACATCTGTCTGGGCCTCCCTTTGTCGTCGCCCGGCAGGGCGCGTCCCGACACCCAAGGCCCGGGTTGTCTCTCGGGCGAAGTTCCAGGTCCTGCTTTCACGGTCAGTAGACTTCCGCCGGGGTGGTCCCGGTGGCCGTGGACGGAGGGCTGGATTCGCTAGCAGCCGGAAGGAGGTTTTTGGATTCGCTGCAATGAACAAGTTGGAGACACTGCAATGAGACAACACAGCAAAGGGCAACAGGAAGCGCAGAAGGTAGTCGTGACGTCGGTGGGGGTGGGGTATTTACTCCCGCCAGAGGCGAAGCCCCCCGCGTGGACGGACAAGATCGAACGCGGAGCCGTGCGCGTCGTCCTCTACGTTGAGAAGTGCCCCATCCGGAACAGCTATCGGTTCCTCATGGCGAACCGGGGATATCGCCCCGAGGTGCCACAGTGGCTACCCACAGACCAAATCCCGAATGCCATCAAGTGCCTTCAGGATGCCCAGAAGGTTGATAAGAAGGCGAAGCGACACCTCGAAGGAGGTATCCTCCGCCGGGTGATTAGGACACTTTTTTAGATCCCCGCAGAAGCTCGGCCCCAGCCGGGCTTCTGCACTTTTCTAATCCCAAGTCGCATTACCACGTCGGTTTTCCGGCCCGCAAGCGTGTCCGGGCGGGACACTGCCAGCCGGACAGACCTCGCTACCGCTCCTCTTCGGTAAGCCCTTTCGGGGCAAGAGCTAGAGCTCTCCAGCTCGGCTCGGTGCTTACAGAAGGTCGGCAGGTCAACTCCGCGTGCAGTCCGATTTTTCTCGACGACTCGCCGAGGTGGGCTGGGCCGCGTGTCGGCTTTTCGATTGTTCGCGGGACTCGAAACGAAAAACCCGGCCGGCAAGTATTTGCCGACCGGGGGCGGCGGGAGCCGATTCAGGATCCCGCGCACAAGTGAACGTGAAGACATCCACTATAGCCTGCACGGAGTCGAAGCGCGAGACCTGTCGAGCTACGGCCGCCGACCCTCTGTCGCTACTCTTTTCCGACACAACTCGGTGAGCTCCCTTCGGCTCTCAGCGTCGCGGGCAAGATTATCAATTTCCCAGGATTCGTGGTAATTAACCCCCGTGTGCGTGCCCAACGACCAGTCGGGACCGGAGGTACCACACCCGTGGTGTCCGCGGTCCCGACTGGATGTTTTTGAGGAGGTTTAGACCTGCTCCATCCGGCCGATCACCTGGGGCCGTGTATGCCGCGCTTTTACGAGAACGAGTCGGAGGCGGTGCTGTACGCTTTGGACGAGATGGGTAGCCAAGAGCGGGCGCTCGTTGAGCGGCTCTTCGAGGCGTTCTCGAAGCACCCGCGGCCCGCCGACTGTGTCCCGCTCGTTCCGCCCGTTCCGTTCGATCCGAAGCGCCCCATCGTCAAGCCGTCTCGCTACGACCAATGGGCGTTGAAGTGGGAGCGGACGATCGCGCGCGACAGAAAACGGGAACGGTGGCGTCGTGTGTGGTGGAACCCGTTGCGAGATGAGGTCATCCGCTTCCTCCATGACAACGGACACCCGTTCTACGAGGGAAGGCCGCAACAGTGGCTCGAAGACGCGTGGGAGAACGACGCGATCAACGTTAACGAAGGCAGGATGTTCATCATCTGGGACATCCTGGTCCACATCCAGGAATGGATCGACACCTTCGTCGGTGACAAGGAGGTCTACCCGGAGTTCTGGCCGCTTCCCGTGGTGGAACTGAGTATCAGCGAGGCAGAGGGACGCTACTGGGCTGTAGGAATCGCCGCGGGACGAGTCGTCTGATGGAGAACGGTTGGTTACCGCCGGGTTCAGGACGCCACCGCCCTGAACCCGGCTTCGGATTTTTTCTGAGCACGCACGCGACACCGACTTACCGCTTCGGTTTTCAATTCGAACGGCGCACACGCCTCTGCCGGTCGGCCCGCTGCCGGAATGATTCTTCGTCATATGCAATTCTCTTGTAAATCGACGATCTGCCGTCAAACACGCCGGAGAGGTCCGCGACGCAGCACCGATCGAACGGCATCCCGAGTATCGTCGTGACGGCTTCGATCAGTTCCTCACGAGTGACCGAAGAGGGCGATAACTCCGCAAGCCGGATGTCACAGGCGGCGGTGTAGAGGTTCGGCTCGGAGCGGAACTGGGCGGCGTAGTGGTGCCGGGCGAGGCGAATGTCATCGAGTTGTTTCCGCCGCAGTCCAGACTTGGTAGACATGCCCGCAAGGCGGCGGGAATGTGAGTAGTGGCTTGCGAGGTAGTAGTACGCGTGCGTCCGGTCGTTCGTACCGCTCAAGAGTTCCTTTGCCCTCGACAGGTCATTTTGGGCATCGTTCGTTCTTGATTCCAGATTGCTACAGAGTTTGAGCCGAGCGCCGAGAACGATCTGGCGCACCGAGAAGCCGTCCTCTCTACCGCGGACCCCGAATAGGTAATCAGCCCTCGCGCGGACGTGCTTCAGGAGGCTGAGTTCGATCTTCTCGTCGTCGAAAGCGTCCGACGGCTGGTGCCACGTCACACCGCTCACGGCTCGTCGCGCCGAAGCATCCACGGGCGAAGAGTGCCCGAGCAGACCGAGGAGCACCGCTGTCTTGCCGCTCTCGTCCGCCCGGCCCAGCGCTCGCTTCCCAATCGTGTGAACCGCCTTCATGTTCACAGGCGATTCCGTCCCCGCCAGATGCGCGGCCTCAAGCCAAGCGTGGGCGAGGCTCGCGACGCGGAGCCGCTGTTTGTCGCTACTCCCGCGATCGAGGTGCCCTGCTAGGTCGTGCAGCAGCCGGCGTGCGCGCGTGAGTGATTCGCAGATTCCCCACCCGTCTCCCGGAACGACGTAGTAATTTCGAGCCAAGCCGCGCGTCAGGGTTTCGAGATGCTCGTCCACTCGCGAATGGAGTTCGTCGGCCTCGTGCCGGAGAATGAAGTAGTCGGGTTTGAGCTTGGGCAGCACTTCAGCGATCTCAAGCTGGCTCTCGTGCCCCCGAGCGAGGGCAAGGAACATTTCGCACAGGTCTCTCCGCGTGTCCTCGGCTACCCGCTTGTCGGTCCGGAATAACTTTGTCACGGTGTGCGGGCTCTTCAACCGCCCGCCGCGGCGCTTCCAGTGTGTGATCGCCTCTTGAAGCCCAGATTTGTTCGGGGCGTAGTCAAACCTACGCAGTAGGTCGAGGAGCCGCTCCAAGTGAAGTGGTGCCCGCTCCCCTTGAACGATAGATCGCCTGCTCTTCGACTGCTGGCTCGCGGTCATGGCGTGCCACTCCGGTAAGTCACCTGGTCGGTCAGCCCATCCTACCCGCGCCCTCAACGCGAATGAAGCGTCAGCGCCGAGTCCGCGCATGTCCGCGCAACGCCGAAAACAGCCATTTACTTGAACTGCGCCCGCGTTGGGACAATGCTGACCTCGTGGCCGGCGATTCTCCCGCCACTCAATGAACTCCGCCCGATCCGCGTAGGGCTACCCAGCAAGGTGGCTCTCGACTCGCGATCGCGCCAACCGGCGTGTCGGGGCGTCCACGCGCCTATCGGCCGCGAGACCCCTTCAAGGAGGCAACGCATGTGCTCGTCGAACCGTTCCGATCCAGACCTCGTCGCCTGGCTCCGCTACCTGGACCGATGGACGTGGCAGAACCGGGCGGTCGTCGTCCCGATCGCCCTCGCCGGACTCGCCGCGGCGGCCGTCGGCCTCGTCGCCCACTTCTTCGGGCCGACCGACCTCGAGCGGGCCGAATCGGACCTTCGCAAAGCCGGGGCCGTCGTAAACGCGATCGAAGCCGAAGCCCCTCGGCAATTGAAGGACTGGCGAGAGCACCGCCAGGAGGCCGCCCATTACCGGAAGCTCGCGGACGAGAACAAGGACAGTTCCGACGTCGAGTTTCTGGAGTGGCATCTAGCGACAGCCCGAGGCCACTCCCGGCTCGCGGGCGCAGCGTCCGACCGGCGCGATCACCTCCTTCGCCTCGCCGCGGAGTACCGACGACTTCTCGCCGAGGCACAGTGCGAAATTCTGGAGGCAAAGGAAGCGCGAGAGCGGGGGATGCCTTACGAAGTTGCCCCGCGCGTTCGTGAACTCCTGAAACCCATCCTCACCAACCACTGACTCCGGAGGTCTCGATGAACTGGCTCTGGGCCTACTTCCGCCGAAAGACCTTTGAAGCGATCCAAGCCGGTGTTCACGACGCCCTCGTGTCCGGAGCTAACCCCTCCGGCATGACCAACGAGCAAGCCACGCTCGCGCTCCTCGCTCTCGCCCGCACGCTCGACCCGACCGCAGTGGCAGGAACCGGAGAGCTGAGTCCACCGACACCACCGCAACTTACCGGCCCGACGCCGAGCGGCACCGGAGAGGCGACAGACCAGGTCAGGAGAGGCCCAGGCCGTCCGAGAAAGCACCAGGAGCCACCGCAATGAACAACAAGATTTCTCTCACCGCCCGTGATCGCGAGATCGTTCCCGCGCTCCTGCACAAAGTGCCTGCTCATTCAGAGTCAGTCCTCGCGCTTTGGTGGCCGGATACTGACGACCCGATCACCTCCGCTGACGACACGCCCGCTGCACGCGAGCTCGCAGCTCCGAACTCTCCCGGAGCACTTCCAGATTAAGTCGGGCGCGGCCCGGCAAATTCCAGGAGCCACCGCAATGAAGAGATCGTTCTCCATCACCGACCGCGACCGCGCGATCCTCCTCGCGGTTCTGCACAAGGTCCCCATTCTCTCGGAGGCAGCCCTCGCGCTGTGGTGGCAGGACACGGACTCCAGCCGCGACAACATGAGCCGCCGCCTCTGGCAACTCCGCGAGGCAGGTCTTCTCGCCCGCTACTCACTGCCGGTCCAAGCAGCACCGCGAGTCGAACTGTTCTACCACTGGGTTCCCGGGATGCCGGAGCCTGACTTCGGTGCGCTCGCGTGGCAACTGTCTCGACGGTGGCAGTCGCTCGAAACGCGCCGAACGGTCTTCTACACCGCGACGGCAACTGCCGCGAACCGCTACGGGCGAACTGTTCAGAACCCACTCCGATCGACCTCGGCAATTCCTCACGCGATCTTGCTCGGGCAACTTTTTGCCCAACTCCATCACACGGCTCCGACACTCGCGAGCGGTTGGGTTGCGGAAGAGGTTGTCGCCGATTCCCGCGGGTACGGGCAGAAGGTAGTTGACTGCCTGATAGTCGATTCCTCTTCAACGCCCGCCCTAGCTCTTGAAATCGCAGGCGCATCCTACGCCGCCTCGAATGGCGAGCGCCTCCGCGAGATTCACAAAGATTGCTCAGAACGTGGCTTGCCTTACGAGATGTGGACCGTTCCTGAAGGGGGTGGGAAATGACCGCCGCAGACGAGTACACGAACCTGTCCGAACACGCGCAGCTTGCGGCTGACCATGTCTGCCGACACTGGCTCGCGACGCCTGACGTTGTGCGCCGGGTAATCTGCCCAACTCTTTCTCTCGACGCAGCACGAAAGTTCCTCGCGCGACTCGTCGAGCGGGGCTGGCTCGTCAGGCACGTGCTTCCCGAGGGCGAACCGTACTTCGTTCTGGGGAGCAAGGCTGTAGCGGCCTTCGGACTCCGCCGGTCCACTCGGGCGCTCGGCATACAAGCTCTTCTCGAACACTACGCGGTCCTACTCGCCTGCACGCGGCGGGGGTGCGGGGTCATTACCGAGGACGAGTTCCGCGCCGAGTTCCCGGACCTCTGCGAGCCGGGCCAGTCGGTGAAGAACTTCTTCGTTGACGAGACTGTCGTGCCGTTCCGCCTGGGTCTCTTCGTCGTCGATCACGACAAGCGGAGCTCCCGCCTCGTCCAGAAAGTCCGCCAGCGCATCGGCCGGATGATGGATACGGACCGACCCGCTCTCCGCCAGCTCGTTCTAAACGGCGGCCTGTCGGTCTCTGTGCTCACCGCCACCGAGGGCAAACGTGCGAACCTGGCTGCCGCGTTCGCCCGGAAGCCCCTCCGGTCCGTCGCCGTGACCGTCGAGGCCCACCCCGAACTCGAATCACTCTTCCTCGTGAACCGGAGGTAAGCTCCATGGCCCGAGAATGGTCTGCCCGCAAGAAGACGCATCTCGTCAAAGACGCAATCAACCCGTCTGCCTTCCGTGCCGCCTATGCGCTCTGGCGGGAAGGCCTCGCGCTGCCCGACGCGAGAATGCTGGTGCTCCGGCTGCTCGTCGCCTACACGCTGATCTTCCTCCCGTTACAGGTCGGGGTGTACTTCCTCGCGGCCCGCTCGCTTGTTCTCGCCGCCCTGCTCACACTCGCTCTCGCGGCCGCCCTCACCGCAGTCGCCGTAGCAAAGCGGCTCGGCCTCGAAGAGCTTCTCCAGAAACTCCCGCTTCTCCTCGTCTTGGTGCTGGTCGGAGCCGGCCTCCTCTACCTCGCCGGCGATTCACCCTGGAAGAGGGACGCGGTCGGCTTCGAGTTCTTCGGCACGTTCTTCATCGTCATCGCCGTGGTCTCCGTCTTGGGGAACCTCTACCAACCGCTCGCCGCCGCCTACCAGACTCTCACCCTGAAAATTCCGGTCCGGGACCTCGCCCTCGCGGCCGCGGGGCTCCTCGTTGCACTCGCACTGGTCGCGGTGAGCCAGGTGCTTGATCGGTCAGCAGCCGTCGTTCTCGCCTTCACGCTCGCGGGCGGTTACGCCGCCCTCGTCGTCGCCGAGCACGTGGCCTGGATGCGGGCGAACCCGGCCCGGGGCCTGGACGAGGACACGCCGGATGCGACGAAACCGGAAAGCGACAGGCACCGCGTCCGCGTGCTCGCAAGCGGCCTCGTGACTGGGTTTTCCTACGGGCTCTTTGTCGTTCTCGTCATTTGGCCGCCACAGCGGGCACCGTGGACCGATCCCTCGGCGCTCTCAGGAGGGCTCCTCGACGGCACCGCCGTCGTTCGGCTCTGGTGTGTGGTGTTCTTCTCTCTCGGCCTGTTCGGCATGAACGCCACACTGGGTTCGCTCCGCTTGCCACGCCAGAAGGGCGTGTCTTACCGGCTCCCCTGGGACGCTCTGGTCGTGTTCCTGACCTACCCCAACACGACGCACCCGCTCTCTTACCGGATCGGCGCGAAGTGGTTGAGGCCGCTGGGGGTGAGGCTCGCTCTTACCGGCCTCGTGCTCTCGACCTCGACGACCGCCCTCCTGGTTTCCGTCAGGAAGCCCGACGGCGCGGCACACTCTCCCAAAGCAGTCGCCGTCGCACCGCCAGCGCATGGGGTGAGCTACCCACGTCCGCTCTCCGCCCCAGATAGGCTCTCACCGTACGAGAGATGGCACTCCGATCGTGACAGCGTCCCAGCCGTTTCAGCCGCGAACCCCGGCCCGGAGCGGGTCCAGCCGCCCGCAGAGGTAGAGTCCGGCTCCTCGTCCGCCGGGGCCTTCGTCGTCTGTGTTTTGATCCTTCTTCTGTTCCCGCCCTCACTCGTCTACGCGATGGTCTTCACGCTCGGGATGTTGGCGCTCCCGCGCTACCACCACCGCTACGAGGCTCTCCCCAGCAGCGAACCGGCCAAGTGACATCGCCCGCGCCAAGCTTGTTCTCTGTTTCCTGCTTCACTCACAACCTCTTCAAGGAGCCCGACATGACCAGTAGAGAAATCGAAGCGGCCCTGGCAATCCACCCCGAACGCCTCCGAGCCATCCTGCATCAACTCCACGACGGTGGCCGCCCGCCGACGCCGTGGGACGTAAAGGTCGAGCGGCTGTTAAACGGCCTCCGTGACCCGCACCTCTACATCGGCAGGACGGTCCGCGACGGCATCCCATGGCTGCTAGCTCTGGAACTGCTCGCGTCGCACGGCCACATAATCGGCGGCAGCGGGACGGGGAAGACAGCGCTCTGTCTCACGCCGCTCGCCCTTCAACTCATCGCCCGGGGTGATGCGTCGGTCGTAGTCCTTGATGCCAAGGGAGACCGCTCCCTTTTCTGGAGTTCATTCATCGAGGCCGCACGAACCGGGCTTCCGTTTCGATGGTTCACCATCGAGCCGGGGTGCGCGAGCTTCTCCTTCAATCCGCTCACCCAGACCTATGACCAGGATCGCACCTTGAATGCGAGCGCGCAGAGCGAGCTTGCATCATTGAGTCTCGATCACGGCGACGAGTACGGTGCAAGCTGGTACACGGCTGGACATCTCGAAATCATAACCGCCTTTTTCGAGAGGTTCCCTGACATCCGCTCTTACGCCGACTTCTTGCGGTACGCCGAAGAGCCTGGCAGTTACATCGCTACGAACACCGACATGGATAGCGCGCGGCACCTCCGAATGGTGCTGCGGCAACTCGCCGCGATAGCGCCGCTCAACATCAGCGAGTCATCCCGGCCGGCCGCGCGTCCGGAAGTTCTACGGAACGGGATCGATCTCGCTGATGTCGTCACCAGGAAACAGGTGGTTTACTTCAATCTGCCTTCGTTGGAGGAGAGGATCACGGCGAAGAGCGTGATGAGGCACGCCATGTTCGGCGTGGTGCAGGCGGCCAAGACGGTCAGTCGTACTCGCAAACTGGTACCGGTCTACCTGATCGTTGACGAGGCCCAGCAGGTGCTCAGCCAGCACACCAAGATCCTCCTCGAAATGGCCCGATCGATGGGCGTGCACCTGATCCTCTCCCACCAATCTGTCGATCAACTCCGGACCGCACACTGGGACATCGCGAGCGTCGTCGAAGGTTCGACCACGTTCAAGCTGAACTTCGAGGCGAGCTCGCTTGCGGCACTACAGAGCATGATCGCGTACGGCGGCGAGGAGCGCGTGCCGACTCTCTCCTACACACAACGGCTCCACCCCGGATTCAAGGAAAACGACGACGACGCCTTCTCACCACGCCTGGCTCACCCGCGGGGCGAGTTCGAGCCGCCGCTCGCTACGGTCGGAGAAACGTATCGGCCCGTGCTGACGGCGCAACAGATTCTCGCCGTCAGCGCCCACCCGCTCCGGGCGTTTGCTCGCTCCCGCAGTGACGGCGGCCTCACCCAGTATGCCGGGAAGTGGGTCGAAATCGAGTGCGAATTCCCGATCACCAAAGACGAGTACAACCAGCGCAACGAGACGCCGATCCCAGCGGAACACCCACTCTGCATCACGGTGGAGTCTGGTCGTAAAGTCCCACGGCACGCCCCACTCACGAACAAGCCACTTCCTGTTCAGTCACCGCCTCCCTCAGTGGACCAGGCCATCGCCGCGCGCCTGAAGGCACTTCGTAACTCGATCCGCGGGAAGCCCTCTGATCCACTCGCGGAGGAGTGACCTTGCCGCTTGCGAGTGAAGTCACGACCTGGGAAGAGCGAGACGCCTCAAGGACTGGCGGCAACGAATCACCACGGTTCCGGTCTCGGGTGCGAACGAACGCCGAGCCGGAACGCTTCAAGCAGCGACTTGAGAAGCTCGGCCTCTTCGCGCTCGTGGAGAGCATCGAGCGGTATGAGACGAACTGGCACTGGAGCGGGACCGGGCAGGGCTATGAGATCCTCTGGCGGGACGGGACGACCTTCGCCGACCTCCTCCCTCTGGCCCGACTGTGAGCCGGAGGCGGAGTTCCGCTTCCTTCCGCCTGTGGAACCTTAAGCCGATCCCAACGTAACTTCTTTCCACGCAGCAACACGGCCGCCAGCGGCGGAGAGAGTGGGCGACAGCTATGACCCCGCCGAACGACGAACTACTCGTCCGGTTACAGAAGATCGAGACGCTCCTTTCTGCGCTCGTTGAGCAGCGCACGGTAAAGGAGTGGTACTCGACTGCGGAGCTAGCAACACTTCTCGGACGGGCCGAGTTCACCGTCAGGGAGTGGTGCCGACTCGGCCGCGTCCGGGCCGAGAAGAAAAAGTGCGGTCGGGGGCCTGCGAGTGAGTGGATCGTCAGCCACGAGGAACTCACTCGCGTGCGGAACGAGGGGCTTCTTCCGGACGCCCGTTCACCCCGCCCGCTCACGTAAGCTCCCACTGGTCTTGTACTTCATTTCGCCCGACACACCTCTTTCCCTCTGAAAAAAATCGCTTCGCTACCGACATCGACTTCGCAGCGTCGGAAGTGCGATACTAGGACTGAATGCGTAGACGAACTGGCCGTTATGGCCACCGCGGCGAGAGACTGCGGAGTCACCGCACTGCGTGAGGGAGGATCCCCTTCGACACCGACCAAAGGCTGCCCCGCGCGACTACGAGCCCCTCAACTATGCAAGTCACCGCCCCGCCCGTGGGGGCGCGCAGTACACGCGGTATCAGCGTGGGGGTAAGGACGACTTGCTCCGCATCCGCGAAAAGGCCGACACGCAACGCGTCGTACTCAGCGTGTTCCTCGTTCAGCCCGGCGCGTCAAAGAGCCAGATGACTTCCGAGCAACTCGAACTTCTCGCCGTCACCGAGAACTACTTGATGGAAACCTTCTGCGTTCCCTTCGGCGTCATCACGAGCCCGTGACGCTCGGGCGAATCGGAATCGAAAGCGGCTCGCTTCATCCAAGTTCCTGCACCATCGGTTCGTCAGATACGTTTGGGGACAAAATGGGGACAGCACTGCCCCTCTAAATGCAGCACGGCTACAATGTGAGCGAAGCGCGGCTCCAGCCGAGAACGCGGTGATTGCCGGCGATTCAGCACAAAACCAGCGTGAGGACGATACGAAGCAAGCCTTGAGAAGGAAGCTTCGAATCCCTCCCTCTCCGTTCCTGCAAGATGGAAAGAGGCATTGCTCGAAAGCCCCTGGTGACCCAGGGGCCTTTTTCATACGTAGGGTGCCCTTCCAAGCCGGTCGTCCCTCTTTTGTCCAGGCTCGCCCAGGACCGCTCCCGGAACTCGGTTCGCGCGGCGGGGCGTGTGCCTTCTATCGTCCCGGAAATTCTTGCAGCCCCACTCGATGTCGAGTAACCTCGGGCGACCCCGAGGGTTACCGCCATGTCCGATTCCACGGGTACCCAGGCCGCCACCCCGCAGCAAGCGCAACGGTCCGCCGCCCTTTCCTCTCTCGCCGGCGGGGTGGACGCCGCCGACCGGTATCAGCTGCGCGACGAGATCGCCCGCGGCGGCATGGGCGTCGTCGTCCGCGGGTGGGACAACGTCCTCAAGCGCGAGGTCGCCGTCAAGCTCCTCCACCCGCAGTTGGTCGGATCGGCGGCCGAGCGGCAGTTCCTGGAGGAGGCGAACGTCACCGGCCAACTCCAGCACCCCGGCATCCCGCCGGTGTACGACCTCGGCACGTTCGCCGACGGCCGCTCGTTCCTCGCGATGAAGCTCGTCCGCGGCCGGACGCTCGCCGCGCTGTTGAAGGACAGCCCAGGCGACCGCGGCCGGTGGGTCGGGGTGTTCGAGGGGGTCTGCCAGGCGGTCGGGTACGCCCACCGCGAGGGGGTCGTCCACCGCGACCTGAAGCCGTCGAACGTCATGGTCGGGGAGTTCGGCGAAGTCCAGGTCATGGACTGGGGCCTCGCGAAGGTACTGGCCCGCGGCCGGGGCCAACCGGCCGCGGCGACCCCGCCCACGGCCGCGGTCGGTTCCGAGACGGCGTCGGACGGGTCGGCCACGACCGGGGAGTGGACGCCGGCCGGGGCGGAAGGGACCACGTTCGATTCCACGCGGGACGGGACCGTCCTCGGGTCGCCGGCGTACATGCCGCCGGAGCAGGCCCGCGGCGAGGTGGCGGGCGTGGGCGAGCGGAGCGACGTGTTCGGCCTCGGCGGCGTCCTGTGCGCGATCCTCACGGGGAAGCCGCCGTTCGCCGCGCAAACGCCGCAGGCGGCGCTCGAGCGGGCCGCCAGAGCAGACTTGGCCGACGCGGTCGGCCGGCTCGATCAATGTGGGGCCGACCCCGAGTTGGTCGCGCTGTGCAAGCGGTGCCTGGCGGCGGACCCCGCCGACCGGCCGGCGGACGGCGGGGAGGTGGCGGCGGCCGTGGCGGCGTTCCGACTGGCGACCGAGGAGCGGGCGCAGCGGGCCGAGCGGGACCGGCACGCGGCCGAAATCCGGGCGGCCGAGCAGGCCCGCCGGCGGCGGGCCGTCCAGCGGTGGGCCGGGGCGGTGGCCGCCGTCCTTGCCCTCGGCGTGGTCGGGACGGCGTTCGGCCTCGTGCGGGCCGACCGCGCCCGTCGGGCCGCCGTGACGGCGCGGGACAAGGCGGCCGCTGCCCGCGACCAGGCGCTCGACGCCCTCGACGCCGTCACGTCTGATACCGCACGGGACGCCCTAATCCGTCAGGCGGCAGTCACCCCGGAGCAGCAGAAGTTTCTGACGACCGTGCTCGACCGGTATCGGGCGCTCGCGGAGGAACAGGCCGACGACGAGGCCGCCCGGTGGCGGGTGGCAAAAGCCCGATTCCAAGTTGGGACGATCGAGTATCGACTCGGCCGACCGGCCCTCGCGGAGGAAGCATTCCGCATCAGCCGGGAAGAGCTTCGGCGGTTAGCGGAGGAGAACCCGGATCGTCTGGAGTACCGTAGTCTACTCGGTCGGTCGGCGGGCAACTTGGCCATCGTCCTGCTCGACGCCCGTCGATCGGCGGAGGCGGAGGTCGTACTCCAGGAGGGATTGCCCGTCTGGGACCGGATGGTGGCGGAAGCCCCGGACGACCCGAAACCGACTTGGGGGCGGGCCAAGACCCGGACGCTGCTCGCCCGCGCGTTGGGCGACCTCAACCGACGGGACGCCGCGGTGGCCGCCTTCCGCTCGGCCGACTCGGAGCTGAGCGGAGCGTCTGCGTCAAACAAGGCCGACTACCGTATCGAGCGGGGGGTAAACCTGTCCAACTTCGCGAACGTGCTCGTCCGGTTCGGCCGGGCGGCCGAGGCCGAGGCCGAGGCCGGGAAGGCGGTCGCCGTGCTTCAGGCGCTCGTCGCCGAACAGCCCGAGGCTGCCATCCCCCGGTCGATGCTGGCGGAAGCCGTATTCGCCTGCGGTGCGGTCCGGCTGGCCCTCGGGCGGTCGGCGGACGCGGTAGCCGACTTTCAGATGGTAGCGGCCGCCCGCGAGCGGCTCGCCGCTGACTTCCCCGCGGACCCCCTCCACCGGCAGCAGCTGGCCGCGGCACAAAATGAGACCGGGCGGGCGCACGCGCTCGGCGGGCGGTTGCCGGCCGCCGAGGCCCCGTTTCGGGCCGCCGTCGCCACCGCCGAGCGACTAGCCGCCGACCACCCAACCAGAGACGAGTACCGACAGGATGTGGCCAAGTACCACAGTAACCTCGGCCAACTGTTGGTTCAACTGAACCGACCGGCCGAGGCCGAACCACTCCTCCAGGCGGTAGCCGCGGTCCGTCAGGCGGCGCTGTCGGCGAACCCGGCGTCCGTGCCGGCGCTCATTTCGTTCGCCGAGATTCAGAGCATCCTCGGCCAGTGCCATCGGGGGCTGCGGCGGTACGATCGGGCGGAGGCAGCGTACCGGGCGGCCCTGGACGCGGCCGAAAAGGTGGCGGCCGCCCGGCCCGCCGATCCGGGGTCGGTCGTGCGGGTGGCGGGGCTGCTCAGCAACCTCGGGGTGCTGCTCTCCGCCACCGGCCGCCACGCCGAGGCCGTCGCGCTCTTTACCCGGTCGGCCGACGCCCTCGCCCCGGCGTTCGCGACCGCCCCCAACGATCTGACTGTCCGGATCTACCTGCGGAACGCGAACGGGAATCGGGCGGAGGCGCTCGGCAAACTCGGCCGGCACGCCGACGCCCTGCCCGCGTGGGACCGGGCGCTGGAACTGGCGTCCCCGGCCGAGGTGCCGAGGATTCGCACCTTCCGGGCCTACGCCCGCGTACGGGCCGGCCGGTCGGCCGACGCCGTCGCCGAGACGAACGATCTCGCCGCCGACCCGCGCTGCCCGGCCGACCGGCTGTACGCCTTGGGGTGTGTTGTCGCCCTGGCGGCGGCCGCCGACCCGGCCCGCCGGGACGAGTACGCCGGCCGCGCGGTCGAGTTGCTCCGACGGGCGAAGGTGGGCGGGTTCTCGGACCTGGCGCGCATGGCGGCCGACGACGACCTGGCCGTGCTCCGCGACCGGCCCGACTTCCGGTCGTTGACCGCGAGGCGAGAACCCGCCCCGCCGCCGCGCGAACCCGTGCCCGACGGGAAGTAACAATTTCCTCCGGCGCGCGCCGGTTTCCGGGACCACGGGTTCCGCGCGCAGGCCCGGCAGTGGAACCGTGCCGCGACTTCGCCGCCGGTCCACCCCGCGCTCGTCGCCGGTGAAGCAGATCATCGACCGCGTCTTCGTTGTCGGCGGGGACGGTCGGTGTTCAAATGGTGGCCCGTCACAGGCCCAGGGGTTATCCGTACCACATCCCCATCACGACCGGCTTCGCGGGTGGTTCCGCCGCACGGACGCCCCGGCCCCGGACGACGCCGCCCCGATGACTTTCGCGAACGTGAGCCGCGGCTCGCAGGAATGACTTCGGGCCACAAAAGATGCAAGCCGCAACAAGTTGCGGCTCGGTGTAGCGACGGGACTATTTGTTCAGTACACCCGGAGGGATTCGAACCCCCAACCCTCGGTTCCGAAGACCATGTTAACTGATTTTTTGTGCGTTAGCATGAATAAAAAGCAGCGTGCCATCTTCATGACTTTTGGCACGTATTCATCGCGTTCAACGGTCGCGGTACACCCTCCGGAACACCCTGACCGGTCAAGGTCTTGATGATCTCGACGCAGAGGCGGAGGTTGTTTTCCAGTTCCTCTCGGCTTAGTGTTCGCAGTTCGTCCCCAGCCCCGCCGTCGCCAATGAGCGGGAGCTTGCCCACCGATTCGGCCAGTTGTCCTTCCCCCACATGGGTGTAGACCGCGAGCGTCAGGGTCGGGTCCGAGTGGCGGGCCAACAACTGAAGCTCCTTCACGCCGATCTTCGCGGCCGCGAGGCACGAGACGAACGTGTGCCGCAGGGCGTGGAAGTCGAGGCACTTGACGCCCTCGGCCGTCTGCACCTTGTACGCGACGCCGGCGGCCCGGAGGTCGGCCCGCAGCATCTTCACCGGCTGAAACCGCCACGTCCCCGGCCAAAGCGGACCGTCCTCCTTCCCGGCGAGGTACTCCCGGAACTGTTGGGCGACGTTGGGCGGTATCGGCTGCCGGACCAACTTTCGGTTCTTCTTCCGCGGGTCGCCGGGCAGGACGACCACCGGGGGCCGGTCGTCGATCGCTAGGTGGCACTTCGAGAGCCGCGCCAGTTCCGACGCCCGGAACCCGGTTGAGAAGCCGAGCAGGTAGACGTGGTATCGGTCCGCCCCGCTCAGGCCCCGCCACTCCTCCTTCGAGTTGCGGGCCGCCAGCAACAGGGCCGCCAGCTCCGCCGGCGTCCCGACCCGCCGGAGGTGGACGCGGTTGGCCTTCGGGTCGAAGCCCACCACGTCATCGAACAGGTCGGCGCGGACCGGGAGCCGCTTCCGGACTGAGAGCCACCACACGAACCGCTTCGCGGCCTTCCGGTAGAAGTCGGCGCTCTGGTGGCTGAACCCGCCGTCCTTCCGGGGCAGCGAGACCCGTTCCAGGAGCCACCGGGCCAGGGCCTTCGGCGCGGCCGCGTTGAGGTTCGAGCAGGTGACGAACTTGCATGCGTCCAGCATCGTGCGGACGCGCTGCAGGTTCAGGTCAACTTGTTCGGGCGACGGGAGCCGGGACTTGCCCCGCACCTTGCTGCCCAGACCGACGGCCATGTCCTCGCCGAACTCCGGCAGCAGCGCGGCGAGTTGCTTCGCCCCGCCGTTCCGCTCGGGAAGGTCGTGGATGCCCCGTTCCGCGTCGGACACCATCTTCGCCAACATCGCCTCGGCCACCCGCCGGTCGGCCGACAGCGGGAACCCCTTCTTCGGCGGGAAGCCGGGGACGCCGCGGCCGTACCATTTCCGGGTCTTGACGTTGAACTTCCGCGCCCCCGGCGCGGCCTTGTCGCACCGGCGGCCGGCCGCGTCCCGGTAAATCGTCTTCGTGATCTTGATGAGCGACGGCATTTCTCACCTGCGCGCCTTGACGGAACTTCCCCACCCCGGCCATAACGAATCGGCAAAAATTACAACCGGACACTTTGACAGCTTACTGTACGGCTGTATATCTTTCAAACGGTGCTGCCAATCCGTGTCCTTCTTGGAGCCTGACATGCCTCTTCAACCCCACGCGAAGATCCGGGACGGCCGGGTCGAGATCGTCGGCCAGTTGCCGATCCTGCAGGACGTGCAATCCCCGATGCCGCCGCCAACGCCGACGAGCGCCAGGGACAAGGCCACCCACTCCCCCGACTTCACGTCCGTGAACTGGTTCGGAACCCAGTACGCCTTCAGCCCGACGCAGCGGGCGATCGTGGCGGTGCTGTGGCGGGCCTGGGTCGATGGGTACGAGTGGGTCCACCAAGACACCCTCCTGGAGAACGCGGACTCGATGTGCGGCCGGCTTCAATCGGTGTTCAAGGGGCACCCGGCCTGGCGGACGATGATCGTTTCGAGCGACGCCTTTCCGGGGCAGCCGCTGGGGGCCTACAAGTTGAACGCCCCGACGTGAGGCCGGACGCCGAGCTATCGCCTACGAGCGGCCCCGGAGGAACCGGGGTTTTTTCATTCCTTCTCGACGGCGGGCGGCTTGGGGTCGCCCTTCAGATACTTGCTCAACTTGTCCCTGGCCGCGCCGTAGAATACGACGGCCAGCACGATCAGGAAGACGGCGAGGCAACCGCCGATCGTCCCGTTGAACCCCTTCTCGAGACTCGATTCTTCCTTCGGGTCTTTCGCTTCCATCACAGTCACCCTCAGCAGCACCGTCGGGGGCGGAACACCGGACCGCTTATCATTCGAGCGTGCCGAGTGCGGCGCGTCACTTGTCCTTCTTGGCGTTCTCGCGGGCGCGGATCGCCTCCCTGATGAGCAAGTTCGCGTGGTACGAGAGGCTATTTTTCTTGCCGATGTCGGGCAGGGCCGCAAGCAGGTCGTACACGTCGCGATCCAACGTGACGCGAACCTGGGCGGCGGATGGCTTCGGTTCGGCGGGCGGCTTCTTCTTTCCCATGGCCAGAATTGAACGGACGGCGCGGGAAGGTGCAAGCCGAATCAGTGAAGATTTCGGGCTGGAATCGGCTGTGACGGCCGAGGATGGGCTGAGTTAGCCCGTTTCAGGCTAAAGTAGCCCGCGTCAGGCTGCCGATGGGTAATAGTGTCAGGGCAATCGCAACGAGCGACGAGAACCGAGGTGATGGGATGCGGGCCGCGAAGAAGATCACCGTGAAGCAGATGCGGGCGATGATCCGGGAGTACACCGACGGGAAAACCCGGTCCCTTCCGACGATCCGCCGGTGGCTTCAGAGCGGCGTCCACCTCGACGCGACGAACGAGCTTGTCACCTTGCCCTCGACGACCTGCCCCACAACCGGCACGCGGGAGATCCTGTACGCGGACGCCGTGGCCTTCTGCGAGAAGGTGTTCGGCAAGAAAGGCAAGGTGGCGAGTGGGCAAGGCGGTTGAACTGCTCCGGGAGATTCGAGACGCCCTCGCCGCGCCGAAGAAGTTGCTGCTGACGGCTCGGGAGGCTTCCCAACTCCTGGGTATCTGCGTCGCGTCATTGCACGCCGGGGAGAATTCGGGCCGGATGCCGGCCGCCGTCGAGACCGTCGGAGGCCCCCGGTGGCGGAGAGAGGAATTAGAGCAATGGGTTCGATCGCTGAAGCCTCGAAGGAAGAAACGCCCGCGGAACCCCTGGGGCGCGAAAGGCCAACCAAAGACGGTCGAATCCGCGACAGCCTGATCCGGGAACTGGCCCGGCTACCCGATCCCCCGATGGCCGACGAATTGCGGCGGGCTTACCTCCGGGAACTGGTCGCGCATCACGGGCGGCAGCCGAACAAGCTGGCCCCGATACTCGGGGTGTCGTTGAAGACGGTTTACAACTGGCTCCACGAACTGGAGGCGAAAGGTGAGTATCCCGTCGTCGAGCCGACCGCTGCTGTTGGGTGGGGAATGTAAGCCGGCGAAGTCGCCGCCACCGCCCGATCCGCTGGACGAGATCATCGGCCAGTGCGAGCGGTTCAAGTGGCTGGCGAACACGCTGGCCTAGATGGAGAACCGACACCGGGCGGCGGCGCTCCTGCGGTTCATGGTGGACGAGCTGGAAGACTACGCCCGGAAGCTGTTCGACTTCCCGGACGCGACCGCCGACGACGTGCGGCTGTGCGTCCAGTACGGGTGCGATCCCTCGGAACTACCGAGGTGGTGACAGCAAACACAAGCCAGTCACGGCTTGGCCTGGTGCGGCCGGACCTGGCTCGGCGGGGTGTGGCAGGGCGCGGCGGGGTATGGCAGGGCGTGGCTGGGTGTGGCTCGGCGCGGCTTGGCCTGGCCGGTCGAGGCGCGGCAAGGCTTTTCCACAAAGGAGTATGTATGAGCAGCAAGACGACGGCGAGAAGCGGCGCGGCCAAGTCGCGGGCCGAAAAAGGCACGCGGGGCATCGTGACTCGGTCCGTGTCGATCGATGGCATCACCGACGTGATGTTCGACCGGTACCCCGGCGACAACCAAACGGTACTGGAAGCATGGCAAAAGCTCTATTTCGACCCGGCGAACGATCGACACCTCGTGTTGCCTTCGCAGAATCTCATGTCGTTTCTATCGGCCCAGAACACGGATTCCGCGCCGAAGCGACTCCTGGACGCGAGGACGTACAAGAAGACAGCCCTGGCGTGCCTGTCGTTCGTGACCATCGGGCCGGCGTACATCCCGTTCCTCCGGGACGGTAAGCCCGTGGCGTTCGGCCGGTTCGAGGGCGACCGCGACCCGGAATCCGGCGTCTATATCCATCGCAGCGTAGCGCGGCTGGAGAAGGGGATCCCGAACCCGAAGGTCCGGCCGGTGCTGCCGCTGCCGTGGTCGCTGGCGTTCACCATCACGATCTACCCGAACCCGCACCTGCAAGAACAGCAGCTCATCAACATCTTCGAGGGCGGCGGGATCGCCCTCGGCATCGGGACCTTCCGCGGGCAGTTCGGCAAGTTCCGAGTTGCATCGTGGGAATGATGCAGGGCGCGTCGCGGCTCGGTACGGCGTGGCCGGGTAGGGCGGGGCACGGCCCGGCATGGCGAGGCCGCGCATGGCGCGGCAAGGCGATGCATGGCGTGGCGAGGCTCCTTATTTCAGGGACCAATACGAGGTTGCAGATGATTAAGACCTACGCGCACCACGCCCCCTCAGCATACGGCTTGGAAGCGATCCGCTGTATCCGAGAAGCCTTCTCGGAACTGCATGAGAAGATCGAAGCCGCTTGCCCGGCCTCGCGCGAGCGGAGTGTCGCACTCACGGAGTTGGAAACCTCCGCGATGTGGGCGATCAAGAGCATTGTTCTGAACGACCCGGATTCCGAGATCACGAAGTAGTTCAGCTTGCGGGGTGGAGAAGAGGTATCTCGCCAGGCTCATAACCTGGAGGTCGCCGGTTCGACCCCGGCCCCCGCAACTTCCCGCGCATCGCGGGGATCAAGAGGTGAGTGATGAAGCGATTCTTGTTGCGGGCCGCGTGCGCGGCCCTGGTGGTGTGCTGCGCCCTCTCGGACGCGCAGGCCGGCCCCCTGAAGCGGCTGCTCGCCGGGCGGCGGTCGTGTGACGGCCCTGCCCCCCGGCGAATTGCCGAGGTCCGGGCGGAGCGACGCGGCGAATCCCCGTCGTGTTCCACCGGGACCGTGACGTTCCGGCAGGTCGCTAGCGTGGCGGTGCTGCCGGTGGCGAAGTTCACGAACGGCGCGCCGGCGGTCCGGGCGGTCGAGATCCCCGTGACCCTACCGTCGGCCCAGGCCGCGACATTCGACTTCGCAAGCGAGTTCAAGTCCGCGCCGGCGTCGTGCGTGGACTGCCACAAGCAGCCTCAACCGTCTTCCTCGCCACCGCGGTTCTTCCGCGGGCGGCGGTAACCGACCTCCCGGCCCGTGGTGGGGTGCGTTGCCCCAGGGTGTTCGAGGTGACGGATGCCCGCGGAGACCACGGGCCGGGAGGATTCACCCGTGATCGATTCGAACAAGGTCGAGTTAATCGTCGTCGCCCTGGGCCTGCTCGTGGTCGCGCTACTCGCGGCCCTCGGCGGCCCCGGCGACGGCCCGGACGAGTCCGAAACAACCCCGGCCGGGGGCGGTCATGTTCCCGTTCCGCCCGCCGCTGCTCTTGGAGTTGGGCAGTGGCACACCGGCCGGGGTTTCTGAACAAGGGGGTTCGTCATGTTGGACACGCTGAACAAGTGCCGGCTCGAAACGCTCTGCGACGCGAAGGGCTGCCGAATGGTGGACGCCCTGGAGGTGGTGAAGGCCGTGTTCGCCAAGTTCCGCACCGTCGATGCCATGCGGAACGGGGCGAAGGTGGACGGCCAGGACCACAACACGGTCAGCTACGCCCGGAAGGTCTGTTCGCAGAAGAACCTCCCGTCGGCCGTGGAGGACGCGGTGTGGGCGTTCTTCACGGACTGAAACAGTCAAACACCAAGAGGTTGACGATGGAAGGTTTCGCATACGTCCTTCGCTCGTGCCCGGCGAGCATGGTCGCACAGAACAATTTCAAGTGGCCTGAAAGCGGCCGGGCCGAGTGCCCGGACTGGAACCCGAAGCCCGAATGCGGGAACGGTCTGCACGGTCTACTTTGGGGTATCGGCGACTGGTCTCTCTCCCATCTCTCCGATCCGACCGCGAAATGGCTCGTCGTCGAGGTGAAGATGGCCGAAGTCGTTGATCTCGTGGACAAGGTCAAGTTCCCGTCCGGCAACGTCGTCTACTGCGGCGGGTTGCCGGGCGCGCAGTCTTTGATTGCAGAAAAGCGTCTGCTTCATTTGGCATCGACCGCGGGCGAACAGGCTCCGGCATCGACCACGGGCTACAAGGCTCCGGCATCGACCACGGGCGAACATTCGGTGGCCTGCTGTCTCAAACAACACGCAGTCGCGAAGTGTGGTCCGAACGGCTCCATCATTCTGTCTTGCTGGGACGGCACGCGACTTCGGCATGTCGTCGCTTACGCGGGCGAGAACGGTATTGAGCCTGGCGTTTGGTACGAGTTGTCCCAATCAGGGCAGGTCGTTAAGGCTGCGGACCAAAACCCTTTGTCGGATTGAATCTTGGCTCTGGCGGCGGCCCCCTCGCCGCCCCCGACTCCGCCGGGCGGTCGCGCGTAGGAGTGAGCGCGGCGTGGGTTCGACTCCCGCGGGTCGGGTTTCTTTGGCCGGCGGGAACCCCGTGCGATGCAGGCTTCCGAATCGGACGTGTTGCTCGAAAACGAGGAGCGGATCCGCCGGCTGGTCGCGTGCGTGTTGCAAGGGTCCACGCTCAACCACCTGGAATCGTTCGACGACCTGATGCAAGTCGGGCGGATGGGCTGCTTGGAGGCGTGGCGGAAGTACAACCCCGACCTCGGCAAGACGTTCTGGAACTACGCGAACCAGCGGGTGTACGGCGCGGTCGTCGATCACCTGGGGACGTGCGGGCTGGTGAAGCGGAAACACAGGCGGGCGGGCCGTGAACTGCCCGTCGTATTCGCCAAGCTCGCGGACGAGAAGGGCCAGATGGGCCAGTACGAGCCGTCGTACACCGTCGCCCTCGGCGAGGAGTCGGACTTCGACGAGTTCTTGGGGTTGGCGTTGCTCCGCAGCCTATCGCGGACGGAGCGGGAGATCCTTGCCGATTATTTCGTGGCCGGCCGGCTGATGAAGGAGATTGGCGCGGCCCGCGGGGTGAGCGAGTCGCGGATTTCGAACATCGTCCAACGTGTGCTGAGGCAGTTGCGAGAGGAGGCCAATGGTGAACCGGCAAGCGTTTCTTGAAGACCGCCGCAAGGGAATAGGGAGCAGCGACGTTGCCAAGGTTCTGGGGCTGTCCCGGTTCGGCACGGCCCTGGACGTGTACCTGAGCAAGGTCCGGCCGGCCGACGCCACGGAGATGACTACGCATCAGGAGTGGGGCGTTCGTGCGGAACCGATGATCGCGGCCGCGATCTGCGACCACCACGGGTGGACGTTGAACAAGATTCCGACCGTCATTCACCGCGAGCATCGGTTCCTGCGGGCGTCCCCGGACCGGCTGAATCAATCGGGCGAGGCTGTCGAGATCAAGACCACGGCCCGCGCCGACGGGTGGGGCGAGCCGGAGACGGACGAGGTCCCCGAAGACTACTGGCTTCAGGCCCAGCACCAGCTTGAAGTTCTCCATGAGACCTACGGCACGGAAGTGTGCTGGGTGTTCGTGCTGGTCGGCGGCTCGGACTTCCGCCGCTACCGCGTGCCCCGCGACCCCGGCTACCTGGACACGGTGTTCGACCCGCTCCGGGAGTTCTGGCGGTGCGTCGAGGAGGAGACCCCGCCGCCGCCGGACTGGTCGCACCGGTCAACGCTTGATGCCTTGCAGAAGCTGCACACGCCGATCAAGGGCCGGGCCGTGTCGCTCGACGACGAGGCTCAGCGGCTGGCCGACCGGTACTCGGCCCTCGGCGACGAGATTTCCGGGCTGAAGGACCAGCGGGACGAGGTGAAGGCCCGGCTCGTCGCGGCCCTCGAAGACGCGGAAACCGGGATGCTGCCCGACGGTCGGCTCGTCGCCCGGAAGGAAGTTCACCGCAAAGAGTACACGGTCCAGGCCACCAGTTACTTTGACCTACGAATCAGGAAAGGATGGGCATCGTGAGCCAAGCCATCACGGAGATCGAGGACACCGGGTCGATGTTGCCGGGGTTCCTCCCGGCGGCCCAGACCGTCAACCACCAGATCCAGCTCGCCGCGGCGCTCCTGGACAAGCGGATCGCGACGGCCCGGAGCTTCCCGCGGTCGATCGCCCGGTTCAAGGGCGAGGCGACGGAGCTGCTGAAGACGGACATCGACACCGCCCGCAGCGCCGAGTACGCGAAGCCGGTCGGCGGCGGGAAGGTCGTCGGTCCGTCCGTCCGCCTCGCGGAGCTGGTCGCGATGTGCTGGCAGAACCTGGACATCACCGTCGAGGAGCCGGTCGCCACGGAGAAGACGGTCAGCGCGAAGGCGTCCGCCTGGGACCTGCAACGCAACCTGCGGCAGGAAGCGGTCGTCACCACGTCGATCCTGAACAAGAACGGCAACCGCTACCCGCAGCACCTGATCGAGACGGCGGGCATGGCGTGCCAGGCGAAGGCCCGGCGGAACGCGATCCTGGCCGTCATCCCGCGGGCGTACATCAACGACCTTCTCGAAGTAGCCCGCGAGGTCGTGAAGGGCAATCAGGAACCGCTCGAAGTGACGCGGAAGAAGATGCTGGAGTTCTTCTCCCGCAGCTACAAGGTCAGCGAGGAACAGATCTGCAAGGCCCTGGACGTGGCCGGCGTGGACGACATCACGCAAAAGGGCATCGACGACCTGCGGTTGATCGCCAACGGGCTGAAGGAGGGCGAGCCGTTGGAGGCGTTCTTCGAGCCGCAGACCACGTCCCGACTCGATGGCGTGAAGCAGAAGATCCAGGACCGCCGCGGCAAGGGCGGTGACAAGCCGGCCGAGAAGAAGCCCGCGGACAAGCCGCCGGAATCGCCGACGGAGCAGCCGGGCGGCGGGAAGCTGTTCGGCGACGGCCCAGAGAAGACGGACATGGACGCAATCAGGAGGTAGCCATGCCCATCAAGCCGGAGAACCGGGCGAAGTACCCGGCCGACTGGAAGGAGATCCGCGAACGGATTCGGCAGCGGGCCGGGAACTGTTGCGAGTTCTGCGGGATCGGGAATCACCTGATCGGCTATCGCATATACGGCGGCAGCTTCCGCCGCCTACGCGACGTGAAGCCGGGGACGATGTTAGAAACGCAAGGCGGGCTGCGGGTGAAGGCTTTCCGGATCGTCTGTACTGTGGCCCACCTGAACCACACGCTGGAAGACCACCGGGACGAGGTGTTGGCGTTCCTGTGCCAACGGTGTCACCTGGCCCACGACGCCCCGCAGCACGCGGAATCGAGGCGAAAGAACCGAGCGAAGGGGGGGAAGGCGAATGTTAAAGTGTGACGAGATCGCAGACCCGAATAGCTGCCTCAACAAGGCGAAGGACGACGAGCGTATCTTCGTCCTGCTCGCCCGCGACCCGGCAGCACCCGCGGCGATCCGGGCGTGGATCGGCGAGCGGCTCCGGACTGGCAAGAACCAACTGAACGACCCGAAGATTCTGGAGGCTCAGATCTGCGCCCACCATATGAGTACGGCCAGCGGTGCGGTGTCGCTCGACGAGCTTCGCCGCCTCATCAAAGACCAGCAGGAATTGATCTACAGCATGGGCGAGCAGATCAAGAAGCAAAGCGAACTGCTATCCAAGAAGGCCGAAGGAGCGCAGATCCGTGCCTGACGCCACCCCGCACGCCGACCCTCGCGTCCACGGCCCCGCGATCTGCCCTCGCGCCCCGAAGGGCTGCGAGGCGTGCAGCGGGCAACACCACTGGCTGGAAGCGTTCTGCGATAGCCCTGAAGACGACTTCGACCCGGAAGACAACGCCCGTGAACGAGCCGTCCGCCTTTGGGACAAGCAACACGGCACTGACCATTCCGGTACGGGGCACTACGGGTGCAAGCACTGCGACACCTGGGCGGAGTCTGACTTCGTTGAGGAGCTGATTGAAGCTGATGACGAGGGCGACGAGGGTTTCGAGTGTTGGTGCGGGGCTTCTGGGCCAATTGGCGAGATGCTCGACGACAGCGGACTTGAACTGAACTGCGGCGGGACAGGTTCGCTGAACTGTGAATGCGGAGGCGATTTCTGCGTCTGCCATTATCACGGTTCGACGGAGTGCCCCGGCTGCGAGGACTGCGAACAGGACGACGACGGCTTCGACGAGGACTATCAGGGGGAGGACGACGGGTGAGTATCAGAACAATCACGATTCACGATCGCTGCCAGAAGTGCAACCGCACCCTACGCAGCATCCAAGAGGGCGAGCGAGGCAAGTGCGCCGCGTGCTGGGTGTTGGAGATGCCGGCCGACACGATCGGCTCGCTGACGAGGCTGATCGCCACGGCGCTCAAGTCGTCCACCCAGGCCGAGCGGGACTCGGCCGTGCAGGACGCGATGGAGAAGATCAAGCGGGACGAGCTGCAGGCGCAGCCGCCCGAACCGGAAATCCAGCGGCTGGCGGACGACGGCTGCCCGCTCGCGAACACGCACTCTTAATTCGGTGCATAGATGAAACGGTTGATCGTGACAGATCTGTTTTGCGGTGCGGGCGGCACGTCCACGGGCGTGAGCCAGTTCGCCGAGGCGTCGGGGCGGAAGCTCGAACTGGTGGCCGTGAACCACTGGGAGCGGGCGGTCGAGACGCACGCGGCGAACCACCCGCGGGCCGCCCACTTCTGCCAGGACCTGACCCGGCTGAAGCCGGGCGAGGCGGTTCCGGGCGGGAAGCTCGATCTGCTCGTGGCGTCGCCGGAATGCACGCACCACAGCAACGCCCGTGGCGGGAAGCCGAAGAACGACCAGTCGCGGGCCTCGGCCTGGGTAGTCCTGGAGTGGGTGACGGCGCTGAAGGTGGACCGCGTCCTGATCGAGAACGTCCCGGAGTTCGTTTCGTGGGGTCCGCTCGGATCGGACGGGAAGGCGCTCGCCAGCAAGAAGGGCGAGATTTTCAAGACGTTCATCCGCGCCCTGGAGGCCGCCGGCTACCGGGTCGAGTGGCGGGTTCTGAACGCGGCCGACTTCGGCGCGGCAACGTCCCGACGGCGGTTATTCATCCAGGCCGTGCGGGGCCGGCGGAAGATCGCGTGGCCGACGCCGACGCACAGCCGCGACGTGCGGGCGAACCTGTTCGGCACGCTCCCGCGGTGGCGGGCGGCACGGGAGATCATCGACTGG
The DNA here is from genome assembly GCF_059499385.1 of Limnoglobus sp. NCBI lineage: Bacteria > Pseudomonadati > Planctomycetota > Planctomycetia > Gemmatales > Gemmataceae > Limnoglobus > Limnoglobus sp. The sequence goes on from NZ_JCABYM010000106.1 coordinate 214,275, forward strand.
CCGATCCTCGGCGAGAGCATCTTCGCCCGGAAGCGGCCGCTGTCGGAGAACACGCTGAAGCGGATCGAGGCCGGGTTGAAGAAGTTCGGCGGCGCGGCGGCGGAACCGTTCCTAGTCGCGATGAACTACCTCAAGAGCCGGGAACATGACCAGCGGTACGCCCACGGGATGGACGACCCGCTGCCGACGATCACCGGCCAGAGCAACCGGTTCGCGTTCATCATCCCGACGAACTACGGCGAGCGGCCGGGCCAGGCCCCGCGGACGCACTCGGCCGAGTCGCCGATGCCGACGATCGTGGCCGGCGGGCAGACGCACGGCGTCGTCGAGGGCTGCATGGTGCAACTGACGCACGCCGGCCGCTACGGGCTGGTCGAGCCGTTCATCCTCCCCCACCGGCAGTTCGAGAACATGAGCGTTGACGACATCCGCGACCCGCTGCGGACGGTCACTGCCGTGAACGGCGGGTGTAACGGCGTCGTCCAGCCGTTCATCACGCCGTACTACGGGACTGGCATTCCCGATTCGACCGACGACCCGTTGGCGACCGTCACGTCGAAGGACCGGTTCGGCCTCGTCGAGCCGGACCGCGTCGCGCTCGACATCCGGTTCCGAATGTTGCAGCCCCACGAACTCAAGGCCGCGATGGGTTTCCCGCGCGACTACAAGATCACCGGCAACCGCGGCGAGCAGGTCAAGCAGATCGGTAACGCCGTCGAAGTGAACCAGGCCCGCGCGTTGGCTGGCTCGATGCTGGGGGCAGGATGTACCGCGTGATTTCGCTGCGGGGCCTTTGGCCGCACAAGTTGAGCCAGGGCTTCATCTATCTTGGGCGGCCTCACGCCGGGCTGCCGGGCCACGAGTTGGCGAACCCGTTCAGGGGCGAGCGGGCGTTGTTGGAGTTCGCGGCGTGGCTGCACGCCCTGCCGGACCTGGCGAAGCGGTTGCAGCGGCTGCGGGCCGAAACGGAGTGCGGCCGGTTCCCGCTGGCCTGCTGGTGCGGGTACTTCGCCCAGGGTGATCCTCCGCTGCCGTGTCACGCCTACATCGTCGCGCAGGCGATGATCGAGCGATTCCCCGAAGACATGAAGGGTGGTGAGTGGTGAGCCTCACGATCAAATACGCCGACATTTACCGAGCCGCGGTCATCAGCCTCTGCACGAACTACCGGTACGAGCTGACGCGGACCTGGGACCGGTCCAAGAAGCCGGTCCTCTTCGTGATGTTAAACCCAAGCACGGCCGATTCGCGGATCGACGACCCGACGATTCGCCGGTGCATGGGCTTCGCGCAGGCGTGGGGGAAGGGCGGGATAATCGTCGTGAACCTGTTCGCGTGGCGGGCGACGGACCCGCGGTCCCTGTATAAGCTCGCGAAGGCCGAGGCGGTCGGGCCGGACAACGACAGGCACATTGTCGCGGCGTGCCTCCGGGCGGACCTGCACGTCGCGGCCTGGGGCACGCACGGCCGGCTGTGCGGCCGGGATCGGGAAGTCGTCGAGCTGGCGAACCACGCGATCATCAGCAACGGCGTCGGCCCTGGCATGACGGCGTTGAAAGCCACGAAGAACGGCGACCCGATGCACCCGCTGTACCTCCGAGCCGACCTGGAACCGACCATCGCACTGGCCTGAACCGAAAGGCGGATCCGACGTGACCCAGACGACGATCGGCGTGGAAGCCTTCCCGCTCCAGTGGCCGCTGAACAAGCCGCGGACGCCCGGCCACCGGCGGGAGCGGTCCCGGTTCGAGACGAGCTTCACGGTGGCGCGGGACACGCTGCTGAAGGAGATCAAGCTGCTACGGGGGCGGGCCGTCGTCATCTCGACGAACGTGAGCCTCCGCCGCGATGGGCTGCCGCTCGCCGGCCAGCGGACGCCCGACGATCCCGGCGTGGCGGTGTACTTCCTGGACAAGAACGGGAAGCAAAAGTGCGTCGCTTGCGACCGGTGGAACAAGGTCGAGGACAACATTCAGTCGATCCGGAAGACGATCGAGGCCCTCCGCGGGATCGACCGCTGGGGCACGGGGGACATGGTCGAGGCGGCGTTCAGCGGGTTCACCGCCCTCCCGCCCGCGCCGCCCGTTCGGAAGTGGTGGCATGTTCTGAACGTCGAACCGCACTGGCCGACAACGACGATCCACGACCGGTACAAGGAACTCGCGCTGCAGCGCCATCCCGACCGCGGCGGCAGTCATGAGGCGATGTCCACCCTGAACACGGCCTACGAGGAGTTCAAGCGTGAACGCGGCATCCCCTGAGACCGGCCCGACCAGCAAGCCGAAGCCGACCTTGGAAGAAGCCTTCCGCCGGTTCCATGCGGCGAACCCGGAGGTGTTCCGGCTGTTCCGGAAGTTCGCCTATCAGGTCCTGAACAACGGCCTGGACCACTACAGCGCCGACGCAATCCTCCACCGGATCCGCTGGCACATGGACATCGATGTCAAGGAGCGGGACGGTGAATTCCGTTTGAACAACAACCACGCCGCGTACTACGCGCGGCTGCTGATGCAGGAGGAGCCAATGTTCGAGGGCTTTTTCACCACCCGCGAGACCAAGAGCGAAGGAGCGACGCCGTGAGCATGAAGTGTTCCCTGTCCGGCCTCACGAAGAACGCGGCCCGGTGCATCGACGATTTGGTCCAGGAACTTCGGAACCACCTCACCGAAGAGGAGATGAACGACATCTGCCAGGAACATCAGCCGGGGTACTACTCCGCCTGCCTCCTGGAACTGAGCCACCACGCCCGCGAAACGAAGGGCGGCAAACACACCGTCGATGAGTTCGCGGATTGTTACGACCTGAAGAAGTAGCCACACCAGGCCCACAGAAACCTACGAGAACCTGTCATGAAGATCGTGCAACTGACCGCGGAGAACGTGAAGAAGCTGAAGGTCGTCGAGATCACGCCGACTAGCGACTTCATCCAGATCACGGGGAAGAACGGGTCGGGCAAGACCAGCGTGCTTGACTCGATCTTCTGGGCGCTCGCCGGCAAGGACGGCATCCAGGACCGGCCCATCCGGAACGGCGAGGAACGCGCCCGCGTCCGGCTGAACCTCGGGGAGATCACCGTCGAGCGGCGGTTCACGCCGAACGGCACGACGCTGATCGTCGAGAACGCGGAGGGCGCTCGCTACCCGTCCCCGCAAGCCATGCTGGACGGCCTGATCGGGGAGTTGTCGTTCGACCCGCTCGCGTTCGCCCACATGAAGCCGCGGGACCAGTACGACGAGCTGAAGCGGGTGGCGAAGATCGACCTGGACCTGGACGCGATCGAGGGTCAGAACAAGGCCGACGCCGACCGCCGGCGGGACCGGAACCGCGAGGCGAAGGAGGCCCGGACGCGGGCCGAGGCGATCACGATCAAGTTCCCGGACATGGACGCGCCGATCGACGTGAAGCAGCTCCTCGCCAAGATCGAGGCGGCCAGCAAGGCGAACGCGGCGGCGAACAACGAGCTGATGCGCCAGGAGCGGGTACGCCACTTGGAGGCCGGCCTGCTCCGGGAGGTCGAGACCGCCCGGAAGGAACTGGCCCAGGCCGAAGTGAACCTCCGTGTGGTCCAGGAGAAGATCGCGGCCTTCGAGCCGATCCCGCCCGTCATCAACCTGCGGCCGTTCCACGACGAAATCGAGTTGGCCGAACACAAGAACGCCGACTTCCGCAACCGCGCCGCCCTCGCCGAACTGACCGACCGGGCGGCCCAGCTCGAAGCGGATTCCGAGGCGATCAGCGAGCGGATCGAAGCCCGGAACGCGGCGAAGGCGAAGGCCCTGGAGTCCGCGGCGATGCCGATCCCCGGCCTGACCCTCGGCGACGGCCGCGTGTTCCTGAACGGCGTGCCGTTCGACCAGTGCTCCTCGGCCGAGCAGCTCCGCGCGTCCGTCGCGATCGCGATGGCCGCCAACCCGAAGCTGCGGGTGATCCGCATCAAGGACGGCTCCCTGCTCGACGACGACGGCCTGCGGACGATCGCGGACCTGGCCGCCGCCCAGGACTATCAGGTCTGGGTGGAGCGGGTGGACAACTCGGGCAAGATCGGGATCGTCATGGAGGACGGTGCGGTTGTGACGAACAACGACGCCGCGGCCGTCGCGTAACCCAGGCCAACCCCTACTTTCGGGCGGACTTTCCATGCGAGACTTCTTTCGCCGGCGGGAGTGCTACGCGATCGGCTGCGCGGCGGGCGACGAGGACCCGTACTCCGGGTGCGTGCGGTGCGGGACCCCGGCCGGGGCCGAGGGCTGGCGGTTCGGCTGGTACTGGCAGGTCCGGTTCTGGCTGATCGAACTCGGGCTGTACCTCGGCAGCCGGTGCGCGGACTGCGGCCGCCGGCTGTGGCCGTGGCGAAAGCGGGTCGGCCACCGGTTCTGTTCCGCCGCGTGTCTCGAAGCCAACATCCCGTTCTGAGGTGGAAGTGCAACAACGCGCCGAAGGTGCAAGGGTGGCATACCCGCTGTTCCAGGTGGGAGGGGGCGGTTCGAGTCCGACCTCGGCGCTTCAACTGACGTTCGAGCGGGTGCGGTTTGATACGGCGATGGAACTGAACCGGCTTTGGCATTCCCGGCTTCCCCGGATGGGGACCGGGGCCATCAAGAACCCGGAACGGCGGTTCACCTGCTTCTGCGGCATCTACGGCGGCCTGATCTACTGCGTCGGCATCTGGTCGTTGCCGGCAGCGCGAGCCTTGCCCCAGGACGGGACGTGGTTGGAACTACGGAGGTACGCGATTGCCCCAGACGCTCCCAAGAACACGGGCAGTCGGGGCTTGCGAGTGATGGAACTCCTGATCCGTCGCCAGTTACCGGCCGTCCGCCGGCTGTGCAGCTCGCAGGACACCGAGGCTCACACCGGCTGCATCTACCGCGCGGCCGGGTGGAAGCCTGCCCGACTCAGCGATGGCGGCGAATGGGACACGCCGGCACGAAGACGGCCGAAGGTCCAAAGCGACGCCCCGAAGCAACGGTGGGACAAGGTCATCCATGCAGGCTGAGTTACTCGATCATCGGAAGTTCCTCCGCCTCGTCCGACTGCTGGGCGAGCCGACGCCGCACGTCCTCGGCTACCTGATGCTGATGTGGCGGCGCGGGTATCAGACCGGATCCCCGGTCGTCGGCGACGACTTGGACGTTGAGGCGGCCGCGGAGTTCACCGGCGAGTCGGGGCGGTTCGCGAAGGCGGCGAAGGCGGCCGGGTTCGTCGATCAAGGGCCGGACGGGTTGTACCGGATACACGACCTGTGGGACCACGCGCCGGAGTACGCCCGGAAGCGGATGGCCCGCGCGGGCAACCTGCCGGCGGGCATGGATAGCTACTGCGGCATCAAGCCGGGCGGACGCCGCGCGGCGGCGAAAACGGCGAAACAGACGCCGCGCGGCGGCGAAAACGGCGAAACAGACGCCGCGCGGCACACAGAGATCAGAGATCAGAGATCAGAGGTCAGAGGTCAGAGGTCAGAGAGGGAAGAAGAAGAGAAATCTTGCTCGGAGCCGCCGAAGCCGGCGGCGTCCGAGCCGGCGGCGACGCCACCCCCGCCGCCGGTGCTGACCATCCCGGCCGTCGGGGAGGGGGATCAGGAGTGGCCGCTGACCCAGGCCAAGATCGACGAGTGGGGGGAGGCGTACCCCGGCGTGGACGTGCTGGCCGAGTGCCGGAAGGCCCGGCAGTGGTGCATCGACAATCCCACCCGCCGCAAGACGGCGAAGGGGATGCCCCGGTTTCTCTCGACGTGGCTGTCCCGAGCGCAGGACCAGGCCCCCAGGACGACGCAGCATGGACCCGATCGCCGAGGCGATGCAAAGGCTGTTGGAAACGGCCCGGCTGCGGGAGGCGGCCGGATCGTCGCCCCCGCCACCGACTACGCCGCCGCCGAAGCCCGGCACGTTCGCGTCGGGGGTGTTGACGCTGGCCCGCCCGCACGCGCGTCTCCGCCCGGACAAGCCGCGGCGGGCGAAGCTGGTCCCGAAGGATCTCCGGGAGCGGATCGCGGCGGCGTGCCGTGGTGAATCCCCGTGGCCGCTGACGCTCCACGGGCTGCCGGGGCGGGGAAAGTCCTCGGCGGCGCTGCTGCTGCTCGACTGCGTCCGGGACGGGGTGTACATGACCGGCCGGGAGTGCGTGGACGCCGAGTTCGGCACCGGCGAGCAGACGGCGAACCAGTTCCGATATCGCTGGAAGCGGGCGGACCTGTGCGTGATCGATCAGTTCGGCATGGACTGCCGGCCCGGATCGCCCTGCCCGCCGGCGAAGCTGCAGGTGTTCGTGGACCTGATCGACTACCGCGAGGGCAAGCCGCTCGTGCTGGTGTCGAACCACACGCCCGCGGCCCTCGGCGAGTTGTTCGACGCGCAGATCCGCGACCGGATCGAGGGCGGGACGATCATCGAACTTTGCGGCCCGTCGCTGCGGGCGAACCGATAGGCGGAACACGGATGACGCCGGAACAGATCGTGATCGCAGGGCAAGCCGTCCTGAACGCCGTGCTGGTGGCGGGCGGGTTCTACCTCCTCGGCCGGTGCTGGCGGTCGGAGGAGGCGGCGGAATCATGGCGGCGGGATTACGAGTGGCTCCGCGCGAGTGCGGGCCGCCCCGCGGCCGACGAAACGGGAACGTGCCAAGGGTGGCCGGGCATGTACGGCCACTGAAACGGGAGGTGAACGGTGAAGCAGATTCTGGGCGGGGACACGCTCGCCAAGCTGAACGACGGCTACTTCGGGAAGATCACCGACGAAGCCTTACGCCAGGTGATGAAGGACATCCAGGAGCGGGGCCACGACGGGAAGAAGCGGACGATCACGATCAAGGTCACGCTCGCCCCGGACGGCGAGACTGGGCAGGTGAAGATCGACACGGAGGTCGGGTACAAGCTGCCGAGCTACGTCCCGCCGACGACGATCGGGAAGTACAACGCGGCGGTCGGCGGGGTCGTCTTCCGCGACGACGCCCCGGAGAACCCGGACCAGACGACCACGAACGACCTGATGGAGAAGTAACCCCGCCGCGGGACCGCCCCGCGGCCGACGCAAGACACCACCGCCCATTCAAAACTTTCAAACGCGAACGGAGATGCCATGCTGACGGAGAAGTTCGTTTCGGAGATCGCGGGCCTGGCCGTGAAGGCCAACGGCAACCGCGTCTTCAAGGCCCCCGACGAACCGGACCACGTCTATCACACTATTGACGCGGACGGCAAGTTGACGAAACACGCGACGGAGCCGAAGCCCGAGAACAACGTCGTTTACGACTTCGAGTCGGTCGCGAAAGTGCAGGCCGAGAGCAAGGCCGGCGAGACGTGGTACCACGAGGGCGGTGTTCACGTCGTCCACGACGTGGAGACCCGGCGCGACGCGACGAAGCTGCACCTCACTCATTCCGAGCCGCTCGCCAAGCTGCGGGAGTGGAAGGACCAGAAGGCGGCGAAGCTGAAGCAGATCGAGGTGTACCACCTGCTCCGGACGACGTTCGCCGGCTGCCTCAACGTCCACCCGACCATCGTGAACGACCTGCGGAAGGTGGACGTGAAGAAGGTGCAGGAGGCGACCGGCATCGTCCAGAAGGCGAACGTCTCCATGTCCCGCTCGATGGTGGCCGAGGCGAGCGGGGCGGACAAGCTGCCCGACGTGCTGACGTTCGAGGTCCCGTACTGGGCGGAGGCCCTCGCGCCGCTCAAGGTCCGCGTCCGCGTCGCGTTCGACCTGGACCCGGAGGCCGAGGTGTTCCGGTTCGTGATTCTTCCCGGCGAGATCGAGAAGGCGGAGTTCGAGGCCGCGTCCTTCGTCCACCGCCGGCTCCTCTCGGCGCTGACGGAGGCGGGCGTGAAGCCGGAGGAAGTGGAAAAGGTCCTGATGCACGGCTGGCCGGGCTAACCAGCGGGGTTCGCGATGGGAATTGATCCCGCGTGGGAAGAGGTGCTGATCCGGGGCGGGCACATCGAGGCCCGCCCCGCTTCGACCGCTGCCGCTTTACCGATACCCGAAAGGCCACCGATGATCGCTGGTGGGGTGTGCGAGCATTTTGAACCTGGCAGGTATCTGGCGGAAGTACCCTTGGAACGCTTGGTGGTGAGAGACACCCACTACGGCGAGCCGGTCCCGAAGCAACGTCCCAGGCTCGGGAGGAACGGTCGTGTGTATACTCCGGGATCGACGAAGGATCACCAAAGGGAACTGGCTGATCTGGTCCGGAGCCGCCTCGTGGGAGCGGAGCCTGATGGCGAATGGGCATATGGAATTCGAGCCGTTTTCTACGTGCAAACCCACCAACGTAAGGACGTAGACAACATGTTGAAGACGGTTCTCGATGCCATGAACCGCTTGATTTTCTGCGATGACTCGCAGGTAAAAGAATTGATGGGATGGAGTGTTTACGATGGCGAAAGCCCGCGGACGGAGTTCGTAGTTTACCGGCTCCATCCGATTTGCCGGGAGTCCGGAACCTGCAACGTATGCGGCAAACGGTTCCGACTCTACAAGTCCTGGCGGATGCGCGTTTATTGTTCCCGCAAGTGCTACATGGTTAGCACCATGCGATCCGCCGCCTTCAACTGTACGCACTGCGGCCGCGAATTTATTCGAAAGCGAAGCGTCGAGAAGAAGAGTAAAACCGGCGACCACTTTTGCAGCGTGGCGTGCAAAGGTAAACACTCCCGACGACGAGCAAAGTGCGATGTTTGTGGTAACGCCATCAATAGGCCGAATTCTTGGTCAAGGCCAGGGCAAGTAAAGAACTACTGCTCACAGGTGTGTTACCATGCTGGCCCGAAGCCTTCGCGGGTGAAACCTCTAACAACCGAAGAACTCAGAGCGATCGCCAAGAAGGGCTGGGAAACGAGGCGCAAGGCTGATTCCAAATGATAACGATCTGCTCGCTGATGGGCGTGGAAGACGGCAGCGAGAATTGGGTCTGCACCGTGGGCCAGGAGCCGGGCGGGTTGCGCGGCGTCCGCATCCAGTTGAGGGCCGCGTGAAGAAGCAAATCGTTTTGAAGAACGTGCCCTACTGGAAGGGGAAGAAGCGGCCGCGGCAGCAGTCGCGGGCGAAGAAACTCAGCACGACGGAACTCGGAACTGAGTACACCGCCGACGACATGGAGTTCCTGAAAGCTGTGGAAGAGTTCAAGAGGAAGAACAAGGTGAAATTTCCGACTCACCTCGACATCCTCACCATCGCGAAGTCGCTCGGCTACCGGAAGGTAATATGACCGCCGAGGAACTGAAGGCCCGGAACCCGTGCGGCTGCGGATGGTGTAACGCCTGCGGCATATTCTGGGCGGCCCCGCGGCCGAAACCCGCGGCCCCCGTCGTACAGCCGAAGCAGGAGCCGCCGGCGGATAAGCAGAAACCCGCAACCCTGTTCGACGGGATCGACCGCAACGATGGATGACACCGTGCCCCTGCTGATTTCCGTCGCCTGCTGTGCCGGGTTCACGGTGGGGCTGTACTGCGGCTACCAACTGAGGAAGTACGATGAGAGCGACGAACGAAACGAGAGGGCACGGGCAATGAGTTACTCTGGCTACGTCCACCTGGAAGAGTGCAAGATCCTCCGCACCCGCGAGAAGGCGATCCAGATTCTGTACCAGGGCGAACGCCACTGGATTCCCCGTTCCCAGATGGCCGACGACGACCAGTACGAGGAAGGCCAGGACGGGGTTACCGTGTCGATCTCGGAATGGATCGCGAGCGAGAAAGGAATCGAAGTCGATGAATGACACCGCCCCGAAAATCAAATGCCTATCGCCCTGGGCCGGGTCGAAGCGGCAGCTCGCCCCGCGAATCGTCGAGCTGCTCGGCCCGCACACCGGCTACTTCGAGCCGTTCTTCGGCGGCGGGGCGGTGCTGTTCGCGAAGGAGCCTTGCCGGTTCGAGGTGGTGAACGACCTGAACGGCGACCTGACGAACCTCTGCTGGGTCTTGCAGGATGCCAAGCTGAAACGCCGGCTGCTGGCCCGGCTGCACGACACGATCTGTTCCGAGCGGCTGTACCACGCGGCACGCGATGAGTTCCTGAAGCCGTTCGCGGCGGATGAGTCGAAGCCGGACCTGCGGCGGTCGTACCTCGCGCTCGTGGTGTGGTGGCTGGGGCGGAACGGCACGGCCGGGACGATGAAGTACAACACGAACTTCTGCGCGCGGTTCAGCACGAAGGGCGGGTCGGGCGGCGTGCGGTTCGCCTCGGTTCTGGAATCCCTGCCCTGGCTGATGGACCGGATGCGGCGGGTGGACGTGTTGAACCGCGACGCCTTCGAGGTGATCGACAACATCCAGGACCAGGCCGGGACCGCGATCTACGTGGACCCGCCCTACGTGAAGAAGTCGTTCAAGTATGAACACGACTTCGCCCCGGCCGATCACGAACGCCTCGCGGCGGCGCTCGCCCGGTTCAAGCAGGCCCGCGTGGTCGTGAGCTACTATCCCGACCCGATGCTGGACGCGCTGTACCACTCGGCCCGGTGGGAGTGCCTCGCGCCGCAGGTGCAGAAGAACATGACCAACACGGGCCGTAGCCCGATCACCGCGCAAACCGAATTACTGTTCCGAAATCTGGTGTGAGCCATGCCCGTCACGATCATGTTGAAAGACCTCGTGTCCGTCCCCGGCTGCGAGAAGTTCTTCCCGGAGAAGTTCGCCGGGCTGGTGGCGGCCGTCGAGGAGTTGCCGAACGACACCAACCGCATCAAGGTTCTCCGCGACTGGTGCGAGGAGAGCGGCGAGGACGAACTGGCCGTGGCGTGCAAGTGGCTGGCGAATCGGCCGGAACTGTATGTCACAGTTTTCTGGAAGAGATTCGACGGCCCGCCTGCCTGGAGGGTGGAAAAATCGGCTATCCGGAAACGACTGTGGGGTAAATCGCCGTGATTGACCGCACCGAAACCGGAATTCGCTGTGGATGTCCGGTCTGTTCTGCCGTATACTACCACAGTGGTTTCCGGTTTCTTCTCGGAGTGCTACGGGATGAAGACGACGACCGTTCACCGCACGACCATCGTGGGCAAGTGCCCCCACGGGTGCCCGGACGTGTACGAGGCCGAGTTCCACATCGAGAACCGGGTCGTCACGGTGGAGTCCATCCAAGCGGAGATCGACCGGGCGACAGAGGCCCCGATCTACCAAGAGTCGCTGACGCAAACGCTCGCCGACCGGATCGGGTGCCCGGTGGTCACGAGCGGGGCACACGGACGGTTCATGACGGAGTGCCGGGCGGTCCCCCAGACCGAGGGCTGAGCCGTGTTGGTCTACCTCGCCAGTCCGAACACGCAGCAGCAGGCCGAGCACGTCGCCGGGATGCCGGTGTTGCTCTCCTACGCCTGCTACTCGGACTGGCTGGGCAAGGGCTACCAGCAGTCGTTTGACCGCATCCTGATCGACAGCGGGGCGTTCAGCGAGTTCAGCAGCGGCAAGAAGATCGACCTGACCGCCTACGCCGAGTGGGCCGAGCGATGGGACGGTCACGCCGACGCTGTGGCCGGCCTCGACGACATCGCCGGGGACTGGCGGCGGTCCCTCCGCAACTACGAGGCGTTCCCGCTGGGGTTCCCCACCTTCCACGAGAGCGACCCGCCGGAACTGCTGGACGACCTCGTGGCGATCGCCAAAGAGCGAACTCGCTGGATCGGGTTGGGACTGCTGCCGCCGAGGGCCGGCAAGGAGCGGTGGGTGCGCGCCGCCTTGGACCGGATACCAGACGGGCTGCACGTCCACGGCTGGGCCATGCGGGGGTACACCCACTGTCGGCGGCTGGACAGCGTGGACTCTACGAACTGGTGGCGGGACGCCATGAAGCTTCGCACAATAGCCGACCTGTCGCACCTGACGTTCGGCGAGTGCCTCGCCATCGTGGTGAAGCGGTATCAGCGGTGGACACGGAACATCACCGAGCCGGCGAAGGAACCGTTGTCCCTGTTCGACCTTGCGGAGTAGGCCGTGAGCTTCCTGAACCTCCCGAACTGGGATGTCGTGGAGGTGAAGGAGTCGCCCACCGACTACCACGTCACGGCCACCATCGGCCTCGAACCGAAGGGGTGCCCGCACTGCCGCACGCTGTTCGAGAAGCTGCACCGCCACGGGACTTACGGGCAGGACATTGCCGACCTGCCGAGCCACGGCAAGCGGGTGACGATCCACTTGAAGCGGAAGCGATACCGCTGCCAGAACTGCGGCAAGACGCTCCTGCAACCTCTCCTGTACGTGGACGAGCGGAGGCAGATGACCTCCCGGCTGGCTCTCTGGGTCGGGGAGCAGAGCATCGCCCGCACCTTCGCCAGCGTGGCTCAGGACGCCGGCTTGGACGAGAAGATGGTGCGGCTGCTGTTCGACCAGCGGGTGAAGCACTTGGAGGAGACGACCCGGTTCATCACCCCGGAGTGGCTGGGGATCGACGAGCTTCACCTGCTCGGCAAGGCCCGGTGCGTGCTGACCAACCCGGCGGAACGGACGATCATCGGCGTGCTGGAAGACCGCACCAAGAAGACGGTGCTGGCCCACTTCGAGCAGATGCCCGACCGGGAGAAGGTGAAGGTCGTGACGATGGACATGGCCCGCACCTACGCCGACGTGGTGCGGGCGACCATCCCCCACGCCGCCGTGGTCGTGGACAAGTTCCATGTCGTTCGCATGGCGTCGGTTGCGATGGAGACCATCCGCAAGTCGCAGCGGGGTCAGTTGGAGGCCAAGTTCCGCCGCAAGCTGATGCACGACCGCTTCATCCTCCTGAGCCGGCCCCACGACCTTCGGGACGACCAGAAGGCCACGATGGAGAGTTGGTTCGCCCAGTTCCCGGTGTTGGCCGAGGCGTACCGGCTCAAAGAAGCCTTCTACCGCATCTACGACGAACCTGACCGGGACAGCGCCTTCAAGGCTTACGTCGAGTGGGAGACGAGCATCAAGGGCACCGAACTGATCTCGGCCTTCAAGTCGCTGCTGACCGCCATGAGGAACTGGCAGACCGAGGTGTTCGCCTATTGGGAGTACCCCGTGACCAACGCCATCACCGAGACGCTGAACGGCATCGCCAAAGTCATCGCCCGCAATGGTCGGGGGTACAGCTTCAAGGCCATCCGGGCCAAGATGCTGTTCACCCCGACGCTGCACAAGTTGCCGCCGACGCCCCGCCAGTCGGGCAAGCGGGGGAGCCTGCTGCCGGCGTACATACCCCCGGAACCCGTCCTCGGAACCGACGTGGATGCGCTGCTCGCCGGCCTGTTGGAAGACGCTGGCCGGCGGGAGCGGCCCACAGGCCGGCGATAGTCGAACGGTGCTACTCGTCATCCTTGGTTTCCAACAGCGGTTTCCGGATAGCCGAAAAATCTGACAAAGCGTTTGGGATACAATGTGGCCCAGAACTAACCGGGTTCGCCGGCCTGCTCGGGCGGATCGCCGACCGCATCCAGGAACTGAAGGCGCTGACGGAGTGAAGAGAGTACAATTTAGACGGCACTGCTGCCACGGGAGAATCAACAATGGAGCGCCTAACGCAATCCTTCACAGCCACCGACGCCGCGGGGAACGAACACCGACTGCACGTATACACGGAGTTTCTTCGATCTCAGGAGTTAAGTGGGGAAACCTTTGAACATGAAGGATTGAAATCCATCCGCACGCCGTCGGGCGGACACGTCAACCGCCTCAGCAAGGGAAAGTATCTGTGCTTCAAAACGCAAACCGAACTCACATCTAACGACCCAGCAGCCCCGTAGCAACCCATGCCCGACGAACCGCGCCGCCTCCATCGCCCCCGCGCCCCCCGCAACCGCGGCACGACCACGGAGCGGGGCTACGGGTCCGTCTGGCAGCGGTTCCGCAAGGCATGGTTCGCGCAGGAACCCCGCTTGTGCGCCGAGTGTGCCAGGCGGGGCCGGATCGTCCCCGCGACGGTGGCCGACCACGTCCGCCCGCACAAGGGCGACCCGGCGTTGTTCTGGGACCGGGAGAATCTCCAGGGCTTGTGCGCGTCCTGCCACAGCGTGAAGACGGCAAACGAAGACGGGGGCTTCGGCCGTCCCGTCCAGGAACAGCCGACGCCCCCGCCCCCGTGCGGCATTTCCGATTTATTTCTCCGGCTTCGGAACCAAAGCCTCGATCAGAACGGCCCCCAGGTACAGCACCCCGGCCAGGACGAGACCGGCCAGGGCGAGCAGCCCGACGACTACAGCGACTATTATTGACTCCCCGGATTTCATGTGAGATCCTCCGGGGGTTCGCAGGCCGAGGACAGTTCGGCGACTGCCGACCTGTACCACGCGGCGATGACCTCTTGAACCTGCCTCACCCGTTTTTCCGCCCCATTCTCATTCCACGGAACCCACTTCCAGATTGCCGGGCCGCACGGGTCGAACTCGCGGAACCAACGGAACATTTCCTGCCGCGAATCGAACAACTCCGCGAAAGTCTGCTGCGGCTCGTTCGGATAGACAGAGTTGAACAGGATGACGCCGAGGTGTTTCGGTGGCATCGTTGCCGGCGTGTAAACCCTCAGAACGAAATACCTTTTGAACGCCGGACCCGCCTTCTTACCGGCGGGCACGTCATCGGGTGGCAAGCTAGTTGCCTCGGCGACGAGTGAACCCATGAACCGCATCGGGCGTTTGCCCGTGGGCGTGACGACATGAATACCGGACACGGTAGAACCCTCCGCCCGGAACGCGCCGGGTCCGCCGGCGGGATCGGCTCGCCGTCCGTGTCGCACTAGCGACGAAGCCCCGTGCCGGACGCGAACCCGGCGTGACGCTGGCGGGGCGGGTAGTCACATGCTTGCTATCACCCGCAGCAGCGTCTCCCGATTGGAATAGGGCAACTCCGCGTACTGCCGGCACAACTCCCGGCGTTCGGCGAATTCCTCGGCGGAAATGTTCGCCTCGTTCTGCCGCAGGTAGTCGTTTTTCCTTGCGTCCTTAACCGCTTCTTCCCAGCACGGCCCGTAGCGGAGGACGTATACCCTGTCTCCAGACCGCCGATACCACGCGTATTGACCGAGTCCACGGTATTTGCCCCAGTGGTCGCCAAACGTCGGCGAGTCCGTCTCGGGGGCCAGCCACCAGTCAAAATTGGTTTCGTAGGCCACGGGCGCGAGCGACAATTCCAGGGCGAACCGTTGTCGAGTCGTTGCGGCCTGAGCCAGAGTCGTTTCGTTGGCCGGCTCCAGCGAGGCTTCGCTTTCTGAGACGCTGACGACGCGGACATATCGGACGTAACCAACTTCGCCACCGAAATCGTCCGTATCCTCTCGCTCCTCGCGAGACACGTACCTCGTTCGCTCGGCAATTATCTTGCGGCACTGGGTCCGACCGAACTCGTCAACGACGACACGGACGGTGCCGACCGGGTCGTTAGATTCGGACCAGAATTCAGGTTGCATGACTATCTCTCCCGTGTGGTGTCACCTGTGCTTGTCGGCCGGGCGGCGTGTGTGACAGGTTCCGCGCCCGGCGGCCGAGAATTTCCCGGCAGTGTACCGCGCCGCACGCGCGGCGCGAAGGATCGACGTTTCCGAAATCAGTTCAGCGGCATCACGAGATAACGGGACACGGAGAACTCGCCCCGCATCACGAGTGGGTGGCCGTCTGGTAAGCCACTTGCTTGACCTCGTCCGCCGCGCCGTTCACGACGGATTCGAACCGGCGGGACGCCTTGTCCGCGCCCGTCTGCCGGCCGCCCAGCTTCCCGTGGTCGGCCGATTCCGTCACGGCGTTCAAAGCTGCCCACGCCGTTCGTCGGCGCGTCGTACCGGGACAGAACGTCTTCCATCAGCGCCGCCCGTTTGTCGATTTCGCGTTGCACGCGGGCGCGTTCCATGCGGGACCCGTCCGCCAACGGCCGGCGTTCCGCACGCCGGAAGCGGTCCCGTCGTGGTTGCCCCACGGGACCACGGGGCGAACGGTCACTCCGCGGCGAGCAACTCGCCCACGCCGTCCGGCGTCAGGCCGGCCGCGGCCAGACCGTCGTCCGTCACCCGGTCCACCAGCCACAGCGCGGCCGCCGTGTGCGCGGCCGCCAGCTCCCGCAGGTACTCGGCCGCCGCGTCGTGCCCGGCCCGGCGCTCAGCCCGCGCGTCGGCGGTCAGGGCACGGGCGGACCGGAGCAGGCGGACGGCACAGCGGGCGTTGGCGTAGGTCGTCATCGGTAGCACCTCTGCCCACGCACCCGGCGGGGCCACGGCCGGCCCGCACCGCGGCCCGGTGCGTCCAGTGTAGGGACCAGGCTAGCCGCGTCAAGCCCCGGCTAGCCAGTTCTCATGAATCTCTCACAATTGGGCGCGTGTACACCAGGGGGGGGTTGCGACCCGGACGGCCCGAACCCCTGACCACACCGGGTGGCGTGCGTTTTTCGAGCAAAAAACAAAAACGGGCCATGTGTTATACTTAGTACGACCATGCAAGGGGCGGGGGCTGTTCGTGCTGGACGAAGAAACGCCGTCGGTGTCCGAGTTCGGCGTTCACGGGCGTTATTTGTGGAACTTACTCAAGAGCCGGGGGAAGGAGTTCCTGACGGCGCTCGACGCCCCGTCGATGGAGATCGTCTGCCTGCTGTACGACAGGTTGCACGGGAAGATGAAGGCCGCCGAGCCGAAGGCGGACATCGGGATCGGGATTATGATCGACAAGTGGTTGTTGATGTCGGCCAAGTTCGGCATGACGCCGGCCGACCGAAAGGCCCTCGGGGTTAAGGAGGGTAAGAAGCGGGCCGAGAAGCCCAAGACCAAGCTCGACGGACTGACGCCGGAGGACTTCGGGGCGAAGACGTGATCGCGTGCATCGACACGGACACCAAGAACTGGATCCTGGACGCCTCCGACGACAGAGCAGCCCGCGCCGGCTGCGTGATGGACCTGGAAGCCGCCGAGCGGGTCATCGACTGGATCGAAACGCACTGCCGGCTGTACGAGGGCGAGGGGGCGGGCGAGTTGATCCGGCTGCTGACGTACCAGAAGCTGTTCATCATCCGCCTGTTCGGGTGGCGGCGGTGGAACAAGCTGAGAAAACGGTGGGTCCGGCGGTTCCGGCAGGCCAGTTTGTGGGCCGCGAAGAAGAACGGGAAGTCGCCGTTCATGGCCGCGCTCGAGTTGTACGTGCTGATCGGCGACGGGGAGCCGGGCCAGAAGGTCTACGCGGCGGCGAAGGACGGCGAGCAGGCCCGAATTTCCCAGCGGCACGCCGTGAAGATGGTGGAACAGTCCCCGGAACTGTCCGAGGACTGCAAAATCTACGCGAACACGCTGGAAATCCAGCATTTGCCGTCGGATTCGCGGATGACGGTCCTGTCCGCGGCCAGTTCGAGCAACCGGCAGTCGAAGGAAGGGTTAAATGGGTCCGTTTTCTGGGATGAATACCACGTTGTCTCTGAAGAACTTTATCGCCGTACTAGCCGGGCCGGGATTTCGCGTGCCGAACCTCTCGACGTTTCAGTATCGACTGCTGGAGACGATCCTACTTGCGAGGGGAAGCGCCGGTTCGACTACGGCCGGCAGGTCGCGAGGGGCGAGCGGGACGACCTGTCCTTCCTCCACGTCGAATACTGCTGCCCGGACGAAATCACGGAAGAGGTTTTTGCCCAAGACCCTGTCAAGCACGGCCAACAGGCGAACCCGGCGTGGAACGAGATCGTCGATCCGCAAGAGTACCTCGACGACTTTAACCGCAGCCGCGGCGAACCGGCGAGCTTTAGCGCGTTCCTCCAGTACCGCGGCAACCTGTGGGTCTCTTCCACTGCCCGTTGGCTCGACATCTTCGGGTGGGCGGAGGGCTGCCGGAAGTACACGCTCGATGATCTGCGTGGGCGAGATTGCTGGGGCGGCCTCGATCTGAGCCGGACGCGGGACATGACCGCGTTCGTGATGGTCTTCCCGTGGCCGGAGGACGGCCCGGAGTGCCTCCGGTTGTGGCCGATGTTCTGGCTCCCGGAGAAGACGGCGCGGAAGCGGGACCGGCTGTTCCCGTTCCTGACCTGGGCGAGCCGCGGCTTCCTGACGCTCACGGACGGGTCGCGGGTGGACTACACGCGGGTCAAGAACGACATCCGGGAGGTCCGCCAAGTCGTGAACCTCCGCGGCCTGTACTACGATCCGGCGCTGGCCGAGGAACTGACGCAGAGCTTGGTCGAGGGCGAGTTGGCGAAGGACGGCAGCACGATCGCCGAGGGCCTCGGATGCGACCGGACGCTGTTCGAGCAGACCATTACCGCCTTCACCGGCCCGTCGCAAGAATGGGACCGGCTCGTGCAGGACGGGTTGATCCAACACCCCGGCAACGCCGTGATGTCCTGGCAGGTCGGGCACGTCGAGGTGAAACGCGACGTGAACCAGAACGTCCGGCCGGTGAAGCCGGACCGGTGGTCCGGGAAGTCGGTGGACGGCGTGGTCGGCGGGATCATGGCGCTCCGCGGCGTGCTGGACAACCGGAACCACCAGTACGTGTACTGAGGACCCCATGACGCTGACGATCACGACCCGCGACGTTGGATTCTTCGGCGGCCTACTGGCGTTCGTCGCCGGGGCCTACGCGACGTTCGGGTTCGGCCCGCTCCTGATGATCGTGGGCGCGGCCGGGGCCGCGGCCGCGAAGTTCCTGGAGGTTGCCCCTTGTCGTTCGTCGAACGCATCGGCCTGAAGCGGTTCTCGGCCGCCACCGAGGACGAGATCCTGACCGGGACGGCGCACCCGCGGGTCGGGCACGACCGCATGTTGCGGTCGCCGTTCGCGCCGGGCGAGGGCACGGACCCGGAGTCGCTCCTGCCGGACGACTGCTACCTGTACAGCCCGTGGTGGCGGGCGGTCGTGATCGTCGGGTTCCTCGTCGCGCGGACGCCGCTTCAGGTCAAGAAGGTGACCCGCGGCAAGTCGGGGGAGAGCAAGGAACCGGACCGGGACCACCCGGCGTACTTCGCGCTCGCGGGGCAGGCGAACCTCCGGTACACGGCCGGGGAGATGAAGTTCCGCCTCGTGCAGCTCATGCTCACCCACGGGACCGGCCGGGCCGTGATCCAGCGGCGGCCGAAGGACAAGGGCGGAATCCTGATCCACCCGACGCAGCCGGGCGAGTTGGAGTTCCGCATCTCCGACGGCGAGCCGTGGTACTTCCGGGTGGCGAACGTCGAGGAGGAGAAGCCGGGCGTGCGGTACGACGCGGCGTTCCCGGCCCGCGACGTGATCGACCTGACGCTCCTCCGGGCGCGGAACGGCCTGTCCGTCCTCCCGCCGTGGCAGCACGCCCGGTTCTCGGTGGCCGAGGGGATCGGCGGCACGAAGGTCCGGTCCGTGCGGGCCAAGAACGGCGGCCGGCCGGCGATCGCGCTCATGACCGAGAAGACGGTCACGAAGGAGACCCGCGAGCGGATCCAGGCGGACTTCCGGGACCGGCACGCCGGGTACGAGCAGAGCGGCAACCCGATCATCCTCGGGGACAACCTGAAGGCCGAGACGCTCGACTACAGCCCGGAGTACCAGGCCGAGGCCGAGTTGTCCCGGATCCCGATCCGGGACGTGTCGAACTACACCGGCGTCCCGTCGAGCCTGCTCGGGGACACGGACAACGACAGCGGGGAGTCCCTCGAAGCCAAGATCCGGGCGTTCTACCAGTTCGGGATCGGGAACTACCTCTGGGCGTTCGCCGACCAAGCCCAGGCGAAGTGCCTGAGCGACGAGGAGCGCCGCGGGGAAACCCACGTCTGCGAGTTCAACGTCTCGAAGCTGGAGTGGGCGACGGTCCGCGACCTGGCCGAGATGATCCGCGCGTACGGGGCCGGGACGCCGATCGCGACGCCGAACGGCATCCTGAACCGCCTCGGCGAGCCGCCGATCGACGACCCGGAGGCGGACAAGCTCCACATCCCGAAGAACGTCGGCAAGGACGGGCAGAACAACACCCCGTCGCCCGGCGACACCAAGCCCGCCGGCCGGCCGCGGAAGAAGGCGGCGGCCGAGGCCCTCGAAACGCTCGTCAAGCGGGCCGTGCAGACGTGCGAGCGGCGGGCGTCGAGCGGCCGGGCGTACATGCAGTTCGTCAGTTGGCTGACCCGCGACGCCGAGTTCGTCCGGGTGGTCCGGGAGCAGGTCGCGTCCGCCGGCATCATGCGCGACGGCGCGGCGGAGGCGGCGGTCGCGGTGCTGGCCGAGAAGCTGTTGGCCGTCGCCGAGTGCCACGAGGCCGAGCTTCACAACCGGGTGAACGAGCGCTACCCGGTGCTGCTGATTACCCTTCCCGAGGACATGGCCGCGGCCGCGGCGGGAGACGAGTGATGTACTTCGAGCAAATCCTTCAGACGTTCTACGGCACGCACTGGGCGATTCTCCCGGAGCGGCTGTACGAAATGGAAACCGTCCTCCTGCGCGTCATCGCGGACCGGTTTGAAGGCCGCGTTGCGGCATACCCGGTTCCGGGCCATGAAGCCCAACAGCCGCGAGACTACGCCGCGCCGGGGGACGTGGCCGTGATCCCCGTGCGGGGCACGATCTACCCCCGCGGCGGGGCGAGTCCGGCGAGCGGGCTGACGACGGCGGAGTACGTCGGGAAGCAAATCGACGGGGCGGCGGCGAACTCGCAGATCGGGCACATCGTTCTCGACATGGACACGCCGGGCGGGGCCGTATCGGGCGTCCCGGAGTTGGCCGCGAAGGTCCGGGCGGCGGCCGGCCGGAAGCCGGTGACCGCCGTGGCGAACCACCTGAGCGCGAGCGCCGGCTACTGGCTGATGGCCCAGGCGACGGAGGCCGTCGTCACGCCGTCCGGGTCGGTCGGATCGATCGGCGTGAAGTACACGCACATCGACCGGTCGAAGGCCCTCGAAGACGCCGGCGTGCGGGTCACGGAGCTGACGACCAGCCCGCTCAAGGCCCTCGGCAGCCCGTTCCGGCCGCTGTCGGACGAGGCCCGCGCGTCGATCCAGGCCATGATCCTGAAGTTCCACGCCATGTTCGTCGGGGACGTGGCCCGCGGCCGGCGGGTGACCGTGGACCGGGTGGAGTCAGGGTTCGGCCGCGGGGACGTGCTGACGGCCGAGGACGCGCGGGCGGCCGGGATGGTGGACCGGGTCGCCACCCTGGAGGACGTGATCGCGGACATCCGGGCCAAGTCCGCCCGCCGGCGGGCCGCGGCGATGGCGTGATCCGCTTGACACCCGCGGATCGTAGTGTAGTGTTGGTATTACGAAGTTAAACCAATCTGTTTGACCCGTTCGCGTGAGGCGGCGGTCAGCCAGCGAAACCCCTGTTTCGCCGGTGTGGCCGCCGCCGCGTCGCTTACCAAGATCGCTCGCCCCGGCTCACCCGGCCGGGAGCGAGCCATGTCGATCGAAGCCGAACTGCCGATCCTGAAGACCGCCCGCGAGACCGCCAAGCACGACTTCCAGGAGTTCGGCGCGAAGATCAACGCCGACGGGTACGCGGCCACGAAGGAGGACCTCGACAAGTTCGAGGCGCTCCACGCCGGGTACAAGAAGGCGAACGAGGAGTACGAGTCCGCCCTCAGCAAGCGGGAAGACCAGCGGGGCCGGGACGACCGGCTGAACGCGCTGAAGGCGATCGCCGACCACGACGAGAAGTTCAAGGCGTACGACTATAAGCCGCGGGACGGCAGCGAGCGGCCGGGCAACACGAACCGGGCCGCGGACATCGACCGGGCGTTCGCGGCGTGGGCGGCCGGGGCCAGCCCGGACCTCATCACGGAAGAGGACGTGCGGGCGGCGAAGCGGGCTGGGATCAACGTGTTCGCCGAGGAGATCACGCCCCTCCCGACGGCCGTGGTGGAACTGCCCAGCGGCGAGCGGGTGAAGGTGGCCGACCGCCGGGCCGACGGGGGCATGTTCGACGGCCACCGGGCGTACATCGACGGCCTGCACCGGCACGCCGTCCGGTACGGGGGGAACTACGCGACCGAGTACCAGGCGGCCGCGGACCCGACCGGGGACAGCCGGGACACGGACGGGTACGGCCGGCTGAACCGGCTGCCGACGGTGCTGGCGACGCTCGAACAGAACATGTACACGTACGGCGGCATCCTCGATCACCCGATCACGATCACCGTCACGGACGACTACGAGGACATCCGCCAGGACGTGTTCGACGACACGGCCAACGTCGGCCGGCAGGTCCGCGAGGCGGCCACGATCGGCGAGAACAAGCGGGCCGTCCTGGACACGATCGTCTGGCGGTACTTCGACTACACCAGCGACGACTTCGAGTTAACGAACCGCCAAATCGAGCGGTCCCGGTACGCCATGCCGACCATCGCCGGCCAAGCCCTCGGGGAGCGGCTCGGCCGCTGCTTCGGCACGGTGCTGACGACCGGCAACGGCGTCAACGAGCCGGACGGGGCGCAGACGGCCACCCTTCGCGTGTTCAAAAACGACGCGAACCACCGCGGCAGCGCGAAGGTGAAGACCGCCGCGTCCGCGACCGTCATTGCCGTGGACGAACTCGGCGGGTCCGGCCCGGAATACCTGCTCGATCAGATGTGGACGAACGGCCCGTCGGTCGGCTGGTCGATGCACCGGTCCATCCTCGGCTACCTCGAAACGCTGAAGGACCTCCAGGGCCGCCCGTTCTTCAACCTCGGGCAGGAGACGACGAGCAACCGGCGGACACTCCGGAACTACCCGATCTTCTTCAACTACGCCCTGGCCTCGACGCGGGCGGCCAACAACTACGTCGCGGCGTTCGGGGACTGGTCGAAGATCGTCCTGCGCCGGGCGGGCGGCGGCGTGCCGGTCCTGATCCGGGACGTGACGAGCAAGCGGCGGCAACTCATCACGATCTTCACCGCCCTGATGAGCCTGGACCAGCGGCTGAAGAACCTCGGCAACATGCCGATTTCCTGGCTCCGCATGGCCGCGGCGTAACCGACCAACCCTCTCCCTCCCCCGTGAGGGGGGGAGGGACACCACCCGACCGCCACACCCCGAACCGAGCCGAACATGGAACGAAACTTCAAGAGCGATTTCAAGCCGGTGCTGCTGATGGCCCTGCAAGCGGCCGGCGTGACGGCCGTGGACACCAGCGTGATCGACATGGGCGCGGGCCAGGGGGCCGCGGAACTGACCGGCCTGTTCTACCTGCCCACGATCGTGGACGGGGCGAACGTCGAGGTCGAGGTGTACTCGGCGGCGGCCTCCGACAAGTCCGGGGCCGTCCTGGAGGGCACGACGGGCGTGATCGCCGTGACTTCCGCCGACAACGGGAAGCTGCTCGCCGTCAGCTTCGACCGGGTCAGCCAGCGGTACGCCTACTTCAAGGTGAAGCGGACCACGCAGAACATCACCGTCGGGGCCGGGGTCGGCCTGGTCGGGAAGCAGTTCCGCGAGGCGGCCGACAACAGCGGGTTGATCGGCGGCAAGGCGCACCTCGTCCTCGGCGTGTAAGGCCCGCTGACCCATGCCCTCCTCGATCGACATCACCCGGCCCGCGGCCCCCGCCGACCTGTGCGTCACGGTCGGCGAGGTGAAGGCGAACGCGGGCGGGGTGGAGGGCACGGGCGAGGACGCGCTGATCGCGGCGATGATCCGGGCCGCCCAACGGTACGTAGAGACGCGGGCCGACACGGTCCTCTGCCCGGCGACGGTCGCGGAGCGGTTCGGCGGGTTCCCGTGCGGGGCCCTGCGGCTCGGCCGGGAGCCGGTCCGGTCCGTCACGACCGTGGCCTACAAGGACCGGGACGGGGCCGAGGCGACGCTGGCGGCCGACGCCCGGCAGGAGTGGTTGACGCACAACCCGCCGCTCGTCACGCCGCTCGCCGACCAGCCCTGGCCGGAGACGAAGCCGGGGGCGCTCGGGGCCGTGACGGTGACCTACGAGGCGGGGCCGGCGGTCGCGACGGCCGCGCGGGACGGGTTCAAGATGGCGGTCGTGATGATCGCGACCGCGACCTACGAACACCGGGACGCCTTCGTGAAGGCCGGCGAACTGAAGGTCCCGGCGGTCGTGAACCAGTTCATCGACGCCGAGGCGAAGCGAGGCTACCCGTGACGACCTTCTACGTCGGCCTGACGGCCGGGGTCTGGGCGGCCGGGACGCCGGGGCAGTTCCTGCCGGGGGCGGACGGCCGGGCGACGCTCGCCGAGGCCCTCGACGACGCCGCGGACGGGGACGTGATCCAACTGGCCCCCGGCGAACACGAGTTGCCGGCGTCGCTCGACGTGTCGGTGCGAATCGTCGGGCACGCGGCCGAGACGGTGACCCTGACGACCGCGACGCCGGTGTCCGTCGTCCCGGAGGGCGTGAGCCTGCGGCTCGAACTGCTCACGCTGGCCGGCGGGCTGCCGCTGCGGGTGAACGGGACGTTGGCCTGCTACCGCTGCGCGACGGCGGCGGACAGCTTGGCCGAGGTCTCGCCGGGCGGGGCCGGGGTCGCGGTGTGGTGCGGGAAGCCGATTTCGGCGATGGCCGGGGCCGCGGTCGGGAACCACCCGCAGCCGGCCCGGACGACCCCCGGCGGCGAGGCCGGCGGGCGGATCGGCGGCTACCGGCACCGGGTGGAGTTGCAGGCCGCGGCGAAGCGGCAGAAGGCGTCCGGCCAACAGGCCGCGGAGGAGTGGCTCACGTTCGCGGACCTCCGGGTGACCTTCGACGAGCGGCCGGGCCGCCAGGGGATCCAGGAGCGGTTGATCGTCGCGAACGCGACCGGGCTGGCCTACTGCCGCGGGGGGGTCCCGGTCCACCCGACGATGCGGCTGCTGCACAACGGCCGGGCGCTCGGCATCCAGGGCGTGGCCCTCAGCAAGCCGCCCCGGAACGAGTTGGAAATCCTGTACGCGGAGCGGGTGGCGTGAAGAACCTCCGGGTCAGGGTGTCGGGCGTGGCGCAGGTGCGGGAGGCGCTCCGGGCGGTCAAGGACGAGGTGGCCGGGCCGCTCATGCTCCGCGGCGTTCAGGCCGGTTGCCGGAAGGTCGTGCCGGTCGTCCGGCAGAACCTGAGCCGCAACCGGCTGACGAGCGCGACGACGCGGTCCATCGGGGTGAAGGTGCAGAAGTTCCGGGACGGGCAGGGGGCGATCGGGCTGGTGGGGCCGCGGCGGTATCACCGGATCCTGCACCCGGCGTTCGGCTACCGGTCCCGCGGGCTGTGGCGGCAGACGAACCCCGGCACGACGGACCCGCCGAAGATCCTGCACCTGATCGAGGGCGGGCGGAAGGCGGTCCGGCCGACGAAGGCCAAAGTGCTGGCGCTCGTCGTCCCGCGGCTGGACGGCCGCCGCAAGCCGGGGATCGCGATCGCGGGCGGGGAGGCCCGCAAGTTGGGCAAGAAGCCGACCCCGCCGAAGCGGGTCCCCGGCGGCTTCCTGATCTTCGCCCGGTCCGCCGGGCCGGCGCGGGAGTTTCGCCCGATGCGGAACAGCCTGCCCGCCATGCAGCAGAACGCGGTGGCCGGCGTGGTGGCCTTGGTGCAACGCGACCTGCCCCGGATCGCGGCGAAGGCCGCCGCCCGCGGCCGGTCGATCTTCCGAGGCTGACGTGACCCTGAAGGAAGCCCTCGCGACGAAGCTCCGCGCGGCCCTGGCGACGTGCCAGGTGTACCCGAACTTCGTGGCGATGAACAAGGACGGGACGTTCGACCACCTGCCGGCCGCGGCGTACCGGCTGGTCGGCGGCAAGCACTACGCGGCCGGCGACATCGGCCGGACCGGGTTCGGCCAGGAGACGTTCCTGGTCGAGGTGTTCGACGAGGACGCGACGTGCTGCGAGCGGTTGCGGAAGGACCTCGAAGACGCCTTCCCCGGCCGGACCAAGAAGAACGACGCGGAGCAGTCCGCCCCGGTGAAGTGGGGGCCGGCGGCCGACCCCGGCCCGTGGGTGTACTGGGCCGAGGCGAGCGACCCGGAGAGCGACGGGTCCGTGCCCCAGACCGACGCGCACAACACGCTGCACTTCGAGCAGCTGCTGGTGACCGTCTCTTTCCAGGAGTGACGACCGATGGCCGACGAAATGCTCCCGAGCAGCGGTTACCTGTTCCACTACACGACGACCGACGCCGACTTCCTGGGGGCCGTGGCCGCCGGCAGCCTGCCGTCCCCGGTCCCGGCCGCCGTCCCGTACCCGATCCCGTCCGACTCCGCGGACTGGACCCGAATCAAGTGCATCAGCCGGCCGTCCGGGATCGCGAACGCCGAGGTCGAGACGACCGAACACCGCTGCGGTGACCCGGAGGCGGCCGTCGTCGAGGACTTCGCCACCGGGTTCAAGCGGCTGAACCCGGTCGGGCTGATGACCACGTACACGGACGACGGGGACAAGTTCGACGACCTGAACGCGATCAAGGACAACCGGACGCTGTTGGCATTCCTGTTCACGTTCCCCCTGTTGGGCGGGCAGACCCGCCCGGCCCGGTTCGTCCAGCGCGCGTACCTCACGAAGTGCAACCTGATCTTCGACGACAACGGCGCGCCGATCATGATGGAACTCGAATTCAAGCCGACGCTGGATGTCGGCAAGTTCGCGAAGGCGGCCACGTCGTAACGGCGGCCCGCCCGGATTCGCCCCCACCGGAGTCCCCATGTCCACGGTCCGATCGAAGTTCCTGCAAGCCCTCGGCACGCCCCGGTTCCGGGACGTGGAAACCCCCTGGGGCACGGTCCGCGTCTTCTGCCTCCGCGGGAGCCAGTACGACGAGCTGCAGAAGAAGCGGGAGAAGACGACGAGCCGCGTCCGGGATCACGCGATGCTCGTCATCGCGACCTGCTTCGACCCGGAGACGGCCAAGCCGCTGTTCACCGACAAGGACCTGGACGACCTGGCCGACGGGAACGCCGCCGAGGTCCGGTTCCTGGCCGAGATCGCGGCCGACGTGAACACGGTCGAGGAGGGCGGGCCGGCGGGAAACGGGACGCCCGCGCCGCCAACTGGCGCAAGCTAGCGCGGCACTTCGGCTGGCCGGCCGACGTGCTGAAGGAGTTGATGACCGAGCAGGAGTTCCGGTCGCACGTCGCCGACGTGAACGCGGGCGACGAGCCGCTGGACCAGATCCTGCACTTCACGCGGGTCACCGCCAAGCTGCTGAACCTCATCGCGTCGTCGCCGTTCCTGCTCGGGAAGCCGCCGTTCCGGGACGAGGCCGTTAACCCGTTCACGAAGCGGGCCGACCGCGACCCGGACGCCCGGCTGTCGGACGCCGAGTACGCGGCCGCGGTCGAACGGCGGGTGGCGCAGAATCAAAACTGCCAGGTCCGGGAATGAGCCGCATCAACGTCGGAACCGTGTCGCTGGGGGTCGTCGCCGACGCGAGCGGCGTCGGCCCCGGCGTGGACGAGGCGACGAAGGAGATCAACAAGCTCCCGAAGGCGGCCGACGACGCCAGCCGGAAGCTCGACAAGATCACGCAGTCCTTCGTGGACCTCGCCCGCGCGACGAAGCTGGCGAAGGAGGCGGCCGCGCAGTTCCGCACGAAGGGCGTCGGGCCGGGCGGCCCCTCGCCGCTCCGGGGCGGGTTGGGGGGCCGCGGCAGCCGCCCGATCTTCCCGGACATCGAGTCCGCCACCTCTTCCGCGATTCTCGCCGACGCAAAGCGCGAACTGGACCAGACGAAGGAGGCCGAGAAGGTATACGCCGACGCCCGCCGCCGCGGGCAAAAGCTCCTCCGCGAATCGAAATCCACCTTCTACGCCCTCGCCCCCGGCCGCACGACCCGCGGCCAGCGGGCGTTCCTGTCCGACCAACGCGAGGCCGAACGGGTCGGCCGCCGGAGCCTGCTCACGGCCGACACTTACGACCTGCTACCCGAGGACGGCGTGAGCGCCGACGAGCGGCGGCAGCAGCGCCGCCGGGACCGGGACGAGCGGCGGGCGGCGGCCCGGCGGCTCGAACGCTTCCGCTCCGCCAGCGTCCAGCGGCGGATCAACGCCTTGCTCGCCGAGGCCGGCGACGCGACCAGCGAGGGGCAAGCCGCGGCAGCGCCCGCGGCGACGGGCGGCGGACTTCGCGGGCGGCTGCGGGCGGGGGCTGTGACCGCGGGCGGGGCGGCGAGCGGCGCGGCGGGGTCCGCGGCGTCGTTCTTCGCGAACCAAACGCTCGGCATCGCGAGCGGCGCGGCCGGTTTCTTCCGGGGCATCGTCGAACGCGCCCTCGGCTACGCCCTCGGCCGGCTGATCGGCGAGGTGGCCGGCGGGATCGTCGGCCTCGCGCAAACGGCCCTCGACACCACGCGGAAGTACGAGGAGCAACTCGTCTCGTTCGGCGTCCTCACCGGCAGCCCGGCCCGCGGGACGGCCCTCGTCGGCTCGCTGCAACAACTCGCCGTCGAGACGCCGTTCAAGTCGTCCGAACTCCTGGACCAGGCGAAGTTGCTGCTGTCCTACGGCGTCGCCGTGGACGACGTCCGCGGCACGCTCTCGCGGCTGGGCGACGTCGCGAGCGGGACCGGCGCGGACCTGAACCGGCTGTCGCTCGCCTACGGGCAGGTGATCGCGAAGGGGCGGTTGCAGGGCGGGGAGCTGCGGCAGTTCACCGAAGCCGGGGTCGGCGTGGGCGACTTCGCATCAGCCTACAACGAGACGACCGGCAAGAACGTCGGCGTCGCCGGGTTCCTCGGCCTCGTCGAGCAGGGGCAGGTCGGCGCGAACGTCATCGAGCGGGCGTTCCAGCGGATGACCGGCGCGGGCGGCCGGTTCTTCGGCCTGATGGAGGCCCGCAGCCAGACGGTCAGCGGCCGCATCCAGGCCCTGAGCGAGTCGATCGAACTCTTCACGCAGCGGGTCGGGACGAGCTTCTTCCAGAACACCGGCCTCGGCAAGTTCCTGGACCAGACCGGCAAGGACATCCGCAACATCGACCTGGGCCGGCTGGACCAGTTCTTCCAGGGCCTGGACCGCACGGCCGGGCCGTTCCTCGGTCGCGTCGGCCGGGGGGTCGGCAGCCTGTTCGGGACGCCGGGGATGCCGGACTGGAACTCGCTCGACGCCGCGCTCAAGGGCCTGACCGAGAAGACGATCCCGGACCTGCTCGACGGCGGGAAGGTCGTCCTGAACGCCTTCCTGGAGATCACCCGCGGGGCGCTGATGGCCGCGGACGCGCTCTTCCGGATCGGCGGGTTCGTGTACGACCACCTGCCGGACCAGAAGTACACCGGCGAAATCCTCGCCGGGGCCGCGGGCGCGGCGGCGGTCAGCGGCCGCCTGGGGCGGGCCGGCACGCTCGGGGCGAAGGGCGCGGGCCGGCTCATCCCCGGCGTCGGGTGGGCGATCCTGGCCTACGAGGCTTACGACTACCTGATGGGCGGCGGGCAGGGCGGCGGGGCCCCCGACAACCCGTTCGGCACGGGCGTCGTCGGCGGGAACTTCCGGGCGGCGGCGGTCCCCGGCCCGGCCGCGGCTGCCGGCGGGCGGGTCCTCCCGGACCTCGCCGCCCGGATCGGCCGCCAGCAGGCCGCCCTCCGCAACGCCTCGCCCAGCGACCTGTTCCGGCAGGCGGCGGGCGGCCAGTGGTCCGTCCCGGTGTTCGGCGAGGTCCCCGGCAACGTGCAGTCGGCCGTCGAGACGACCGCAGGCGTCCTCGGCAAGGTGTTCGCCGACCCGAAGAACGTGAGCGCCCGCCTCGAGGCAGACCGGCTCAACGCCCTGAACGCGATCGGGACGAGCGGCGTCACGGGTTGGCGGACGCCGCGGCAGCCGCGGGACTACCGGTCCCGGATGATCGCCGCCGGGATCATCTCGGACCCGAAACAGCCGCTGTACGACGCCGGGATCCTCAACGACCCCCGGCCGAAGAAGCCGGTCAACGTCACCGAGCGGGACGTGATCCTGGCGAACGGCTACCTGAACAAGTTCGGCGAGAGCCTGAAGGGGGTCGGCCAGCAACTGGACAAGCTGGCGGAGGCGGCGTTGCCGGGTTTCGGGAAGCGGATGGAGGACATCAAGGCCGAGGTCGCGGCCCCGGCGGACCGCCCGTTCGACGCATTCAAGAACCGGATGGACGACATCAACATGGGCGTCCTCCGGCAGAAGCTGACCGGGCCGGAGGCCGACCGCGCCCGGTTTCTCGCGTTCGACGCGCTCCGGGACAAGATGGGCGCGACCCTCGGCGGCCCGCCCCAACTCATGCGGGCCGGGACCCAGGACGCGGAAACGGCCCTCACGAAGGCGATGAACGAGTTCGAGCGGAACCGCAAGCCGACCGAGGAGGAGATCCGCGACCTCGTGAAGATGGCGTACGACCGCCAGGAGGAGCAACTGAAGGCCGAGACGGAAATCTCCAAGACGCTGAAGGACATTGCCAAAAAGCCGGGCGGGTTCAACTTCGTCGGCATCCAGTTCGGAGGCGGGCGGTAATGGCGCTGCACCCGGCGATTGAAAAGATCAACCGCGAGCCGATGCACGAGGCCCTCATCACCTCGGGCTTCCAGCGGCAAAGCTCGCTGTTCGTGAAGATCCTGCTCAAGAAAGAATACTGGGGCGCGGTCGATCCGATGGACCTGCTGACGGACGACCGGCTGCCGGCCGCCTATTCCGCTTGGCCCGTCCACCCCTACCCGCAGACGGACCACGAGGGGACTCTCCTCGCCGCCTACGCGGTCAAGGACGCCCTGCGAATCTTGCAGAGCGTGTCACTGACCTCGCGGAACACGCACTCGTCGGTGGAGTTGCGGTACGACTACGAATCGAACCCGGCCGTCCCCGCCGGCTACCTCCCGGCGGCCCTCCGGCAAGACCCGGCCGGCTCGCCCGCGGGCGGCGACCTCGGGTACAAGATCGCTTACGACAAGGAAGAGATCGAGGTCCCGTACACGATCGACGCGCTGAACGCGAAGGTCCAAATCTCGTCCGGGGAACGCCCGGTCCCGCTGCCGACCCGGAAGCTCATGATCCGCGTGTGCCGGATCACCCGGCTCGAACCGAATCACGCGATCGACTGGCACGACACGTTCGCGTACACGCTCAACAACGCGACCTGGAACGGGCGGCCGCAGGAAACCGTGTGCTGTTTCCCCGTCACGTACAGCGACTGGCAGGAGATCGGGGGCGCGCTGTGGTGGCCGGTGAACTACGAGTTCCGCTGGCTCGCGAAGGACAACGCGCCGGGCGACCTGCGACCGACGCACTCCGCGGTGGACTTCTGGCGGGACATCATCCTGTCGATGAGCCTGAACCAGAAGGTGGCGGCCGGCGGGGTCAAGCCGATCATCCTCAACGGGAACCGGTTCACGGAGCCGCAGGGCCTGGACGCGGACGGCCACTTCATCAACCCGCCCGGCAGCGCCGCCCCGCACCAAACGACGTTCCGCAAGATCGCGACCAAGAGCTTCGCCCCGCTCAACATCACCCTCCCCGCCCAGTACACCCCGCCATGAGCGAGATCGTTGGATTCCGGAACGCGGGCGACGCCCGGCGGATGGCCGCGGCCGTGGGCCGGTTCGTCGCGTCCGAGGGCGCGGCCGACCCGAACCGCGCGATCGCCGAGCAGGTGGAGATCGTGGAGAACCTCGGCGGCCAGGACGCCGGGGTCGGGACGACGGGCCGCATGATGGTTTGGTCGTCCGCGGAGGGGAAGGCCGAGGAGGGCGACCCGGTCCGCGTGCTGGAACAGCCGCTCGGCCGGTTCGTCGGGTACGACGAGGACGACACCCCGATCTTCGTCACCGCGCCGGCCGGGGTGGAGGTCAAGGTCACGGGCGAGATCGCGAGCGGGATGTACCCGGCCGTCCGGACGCTCCGCAACCCGGCGACGCTGCTGTACGCCGACGGGTCGGGCGAACTGAGGGCCGTGCCCGTGGGCGGCGGGACGCTCCAAACCGGACGCCGGTACCACGGCCGGATCATCGGCAAGGTGACGATCAGCTCGACGGAGTACGACCTGGCCGAGGTGGTCGGCGACGCGAACCCGACGGCATTCAGCGGGGCGGCGGAAACCGCGTGGGCCGGGGGCTTGGTCTCGGCGGACGAGCAGTCCTTCAAGGGGGAGAAGTTTTTTCGCGACACGCTGACGGTGTCGAGCAACGTGTTCAACGACTACATCGAGTTGAATCCGGTCCCATGCAAGCTGACGCTACAAGTCGCGGGGGACACCGGCCTCCCGCCCCCGTTCGACAAGCGGGGCGTGACGTGGCTGACGCCGGCCGGCATTGGGTCACCGGTTTTCTGGTCGCAGTTGCCCGGTGATTACTTGGCCGTCGGTATCGGCTTCTCGAACGAAGACCTGAGTAAGTTTGGGTACTCCGGAACCGTCGTGGGGATGGGTCGAAGTGTTGGAAGCACTTTGCTCATGGATAACGGCAGTGTCACGCTAGGTTTTAAGTGCCGATCAAACGGAGGGTTCGCCGTCCAGCGGCCCGGCGATACCGGCGGCTATCCGGGCTGGCGGGACGGGATCGACCTGAACATTCAGGTCGGCAGTCGCTTTTTGGAGTTCCGCGGCGGGATTCTCGTCAGCGACTCCACGGTCCCGCCGCCGCCCGGCCCGATCCCGCCGCCGCCGCCGGCGTCGGCCGGTCTGGACATCAGCGCCCCGGCGTTTCCGGACGCGACGATCACCGTTTCCAACGGGCTGACGACGACCAGCTACCCGCTGGACGGGGACGGCCTCGCGACGATCTCGGACCTGTTCCCCTACGGCACGTACACGGTCACTCTGGAAGGCGCGGCCTATTGGGAGTCGGAGACGGACCCTGGCGGCGTGGTGGACAGCTTCGCGAACGACACGGCGACGATCACGTTCAGCGGGGCCGACACCGGCGGCACGGTCGAGTTCTTCGACGAGGTTCCGCCGGACGGGTACAGCGTCGAGGGGTTCGCCCTGGACCTGATTACCAGCCTACCGGCGGGGACGACAATCGCCCTGTACGACGGGGCCACGCTGGTAGACACCGTGAGCGTGGCCGGTGGGGACGGGTCGTTCGTGTTCTCGAACGTGCCGGACGGGACGTACACGATGGAAATTCCAGGGTCCGACTACCTGCCGGCCGGCCCGTTCGTCGTCAGCGGGGTGAACCTCGACGTCGGCACGGTCTACTTCAGCGAACCGATGTGACGGCCCGGTTTTTCCTAACGCCGCCCAAATGCGCCCGCGGGTGGCGCGAACCACATTCGCGCCCGTCCCGGCATGGAGTGGCTTGCGTCATGAGGAAGTCCCGTCGCGCGTGGGTTACGCTGCTGTTCGTCACCGGCCTCGCGGCCGCGGCGGGCGTGGTTTGCCGCCCGGCCCCGAATCCGGACGGCCCCGCCGCGGTCGAACTGCTGAGCAACCGGGGCCGGCTCGCCCTGGTCCGGCCCCAGACCTTCGCCGACGCCGGCCGCCGGGTGACCGTCGTGGAAGTGGTCCTGGCCGAACCCTCGCTTCGGCTCGCGTTCCTCGCCACGCCCGAACAGGTGGAGGAACTCGAATCCCTCCGGGGCCGGGTCGTGACCGTGACGTACACGGAGGCGGACGGGGTGAAGGGGCGGCTGGTCTCCGTGGCCGCCGAGTGACCCCGCAGCGGAATCAAAACGTGTGGTATAACTAGGTTATAATGTCCTGCAATCGGCTCGAACCGTTGGCGATGGGCCGGCCGTACACGCTCCTCCTGGACGCGATGCGGCCGGACAACGCCTACGTCGATTTCGCGACGACGAAGGGGTACGTGTTCCTCGTCTCGAAGACGCACCGGGTGCGGTGGGACTGGGAGCCGGGCGGCGGGGCGAACCTCGGCGCGCCGGAGACGATCGACGGCGTCCCGACGCTCGCGTTCCGGATCCCGGCCGAGTGGACGCGGGACTCGGACAACTTCCCGGTCACGGAAGCGACCGAGTACGAACTGACCTTCCACGTCGGCGAGTTGTCGGGGACGAGCGGGTTCGGGGCGGAAGTGGGCACGATCACCGTACACCCGCTGGCGGACGGCCAGCCAGTGAGTTGACCTATGGGATACACGGTCCGAGTGCGGAACGTCGCCGGATCGCCCGTCGTGGTCACGATCCACGCCGGGGCCGCGGGGAAGGACGGCTCAAGCGGCGGCGGCGGCGGGGCGGGCGTCGTCTTCAGCGAGACGCCCAGCGGCAGCGTGAACGGGTCGAATGCGACGTTCACGACGCTCAACGACTTCGTCCCCGGCAGCGTGTCGGTGCGGGTCAACGGCCTGTCCCAGCGGCCGGGCACGGACTTCACGACCAGCGGCGTCCGGACGATCGCGCTGACCTCCTCGCCGACGCCGGGCGAGTCCATCCAGGTCGATTACACGAGGGGCTGATGGCAACGACTCAGATCGCACAACGGCAGATCGCGGACGGCGCGATCAACAACGCGAAGGTCGCGGCCGGGGCGGGAATCGACACCTCGAAGCTCGCTGACGGGGCGAACTTCTTGAAGAAGGACGGCAGCGTAACGGCGACCGGGAACCTCGACCTCGGCAACAACCGGATCACGAACGTCGCCACCCCGAGCGGCGGGAACGACGCGGCGAACAAGTCCTACGTGGACACCGCGATCGGCAGCCTGAACTCGCTGTTCGACGCGAAGGGCAGCGTCCGGGCGGCGACGACGGCGAACGTCACCGTCTCCAACCCCGGCACGTCCACGTTCGACGGCGTCACGCTGTCCAACGGCGACCGGCTGCTGCTGAAGTCGCAGTCGTCGGCCGCCGAGAACGGCATCTACCAGTTCAACGGGTCGTCCTCGGCGCTCACCCGCGTGACGGACATGGACGCCTGGGCGGAAGTGCCCGGCGCGCTGGTCACAGTCGAGGAAGGCACGACGAACGCGGACACGCTCTGGCTCTGCACGTCGAACGCCGGCGGCACGCTCGGCTCGACGGCGATCAACTGGACGCAGCTCGTC
Organism: Limnoglobus sp.; assembly: GCF_059499385.1. NCBI lineage: Bacteria > Pseudomonadati > Planctomycetota > Planctomycetia > Gemmatales > Gemmataceae > Limnoglobus > Limnoglobus sp. Next base: position 248,989 of record NZ_JCABYM010000106.1, read on the forward strand.
GCCGGCGGGTACTCGAACTCGAACTTCGTGGACAAGGAGACGCCGAGCGGCAGTGTGAACGGCAGCAACACGACGTTCACGCTCGCGAACACCCCGACGACCGGCAGCGAACACGTGTACCTGAACGGCGTCCTGCAGGAGTCGGGGTCCGGCAACGACTACACGATCAGCAGCGCGACGATCACCATGCTCACGGCCCCGATCAGCGGGGACAAGCTCCGCGTCTCCTACCGGAAGTAACCGATGCCCGCGACCGTCTTGGCTTCACGGCAAGTGCCGGCGGGCGGCGGCGGCGGGAACGCCGTCACCCGCGGCACGTTCGTCGGCTCCCGGCCGGCGTCCCCTTCCGCGGGCGATCAATACCTCTGCACGGACGCCCCGTTCACGGAGGTCTACACCGGCTCGGCGTGGGAGGTGCGGTACGACGGGATCGTTGTGAAACCGCCACCGACGAGCGGTTGGACGTGGGCGAATCAGGGGACGGCCGCCGTCGCGACTGCCGGCGGCCTGGTCACGCTCTCTGACGCCGGACACCTGGGGGCCGCGAACCGCTGGTACTACCGGTCCGCCCCGGCCGCCCCGTTTACGATCACCTTCGGCCTCTGCGCCCTCGGCTTGACCAGTTATTTCAACGCGGGTGTCGCGTTCCGGAGCAGCGGCGGAAAGTACGTCTTGGCCTACGCGGGCGGGAGCGGGAGCAGCTTTTACGGCGGGCAGTGGGCGGTCAACAAGTACGACAACAGTACCGATTACAACAGCAATTACCGGGCGAAAAACGGGTTCTGTCCGGCGATGAACAGATTCTGGATGCGGCTCGTGGACGACAACACGAACCGCGAAATTTGGGCGAGCTACGACCGCCGGACGTGGACGCGACTGCATCAAGTCGGCCGGACCGACTTCCTCACCGCGAACGGCGTGTCACTGTATCTGAACACCCGCGACGACGAGGGGAGCGGGGCCGAGGTCGGTGGGTCCGTGTCGTTGTTCGACTACGAGGATGCGTGACGTGCTGACCCTGTACCGCCGAGCGTCCGGGTCGTTCGGCTTCCGCCGGAGCGCCGTCGAACTGGCGGCTCACCCGTTGCCCGCAGACGTGGCCGAGGCGCTCACGCTTTCGCCCGAGGATAACCCGGCGCTTGCCGCGGCACTGGCCGTCTCGACGGAGGGCTACGCGCTGTCTGGCGGCGTCGTGACGCTGGGCGGTCAGCCGGTCGCCGTGAACCCCGACTTGTCGGCGCAGCGGGCGGCAATGGCCGCGGCCGCCTTGCTTCAGTCCGGCGACCCCGTGCCGCGGGCGGTCCGGGCGTCGGACAGCGTGGGGTACGAGCTGCGGAACAACGTCGCCGAGTTGCTCGGCGTCGTGATTGACCACCTCGAAGAACTGGCCGCCCTGCCGCGGGCCGAGCGGTCCGCCGCGCTCGTCGCGTGGGTCGCCGCGGACCGGGCCGCGTGGGAGGCGGCCGGGGGCGTGTGGGCGCTGGAGCCGCCGGCCCCGGCCGCCGTCGTCGCCACCGGCGCGGACCGGGTCCAAGCCGACGAGCTGCTGCCGCTCGTCGGGGCGGCCGTGGCCGCCGGAGCGTAATGCCTATCGCCTGTTTGTTTTACTTGGTATAACGTGTTAAACTGTGATGACACCGTTTCGTCAACACAGTGGGCACGTCATGTTCACCCCCTTTTTGGTTGCGTTGCTCGTCTCCCCGTCGCAAGCCCCGACGCCGCCGAAGGTCGAAGAGGTCGTCGCCGTCCCCGCGGCGAAGGCCGAGGAGGTGACCGCCCGCGTCGGCCAGTTGAAGCGGCTGCGGAGCGCGGACGCGAAGGCCCGGTGGGAACTGAAGGCTGGGACGGTCGGGGCGGAGATCATCACCGACGGCCAGGGCGGGTGCGCGTTCTCGGCCGAGCATCCGGGGCAATACACGCTCGTCTGCTACACGACCGGCCCCTGTACGTGGGTCGTCGTCACCGTCGGCCCCGCCGTCCCCGGCCCGACGCCGCCGGCCCCGCCCGGCCCCGTCGTCCCGCCGAAGCCCGACCCGATCGTCCTGGCAATCAAGGACGGGTTCAAGACTGACGGCGGCCCGACGGCGGCGAACAAACTGGACGCGGCGAAGCTGTCCGGGTTGTGGGAGGCGGGCGCGGGGCACTGCGACAACAAGGACGTGGCGACCGCCGGCGCGCTGCTGGACCAAATCCGGAAGGTGGCCGAGAAGGAGTTGCCCGCCTCGCACCTCTCGGCCACGCGGAAGGCGATCGGCGAGGCCACGCTAAAGCTGTTCGGCTCCCCGGACGCGGCCCTGACCGACGACCGGCGGGCGGCCGCCAAGCAACTGTTCAACTTGTTCGCGACCACCCTTGAGGACCTCAGCAAGTGAGCCAGCCCAACAATTGCCCGGCCCCGAAGAAGCGATACCGGTTGACGCCGTTCGCGTTCGCGGCCGCTTGCCTCGGCCTGAGCCTGTCCGCGGTCGTCGCGGTCGTCTTCCTGTTGCTCCCGCCCGCGCCGGTGAAGGACGACGCCCCGCCGCCGGCCCCGGTCGCATCCGCCCCGGCCGCCGCGCCCGGCGAGGACGCCCACTACTTCGGCGGCTGGCTTGACATCCCGGAGGGCCGCGAGGAAGTCCGGACCGCGCTGCCGCCCGAGGAGCGTTGGTTCGGCGACACGCCGGCCGGCCGCGCCGTGATGGGCGACGATCAGGACGTGTTGTTGTCGGACGGGGTCAGGAAGTTCTTGGGCCAACACCTGCCGGCCCGCGATCAGGGTCGGGTCGGGTCGTGCGTGAGCTTTGGCAGCACAACGGCGATCGAATACCTCATCATCCTCCAAGCCCTTTCGCAGGGGCTGCCGCTGGACGCGCACAAGGAACTCGTCCAGGAGGCCATGTACGGGTTGTCCCGCGTGGAGATCGGCGGCGGCCGGATCCGCGGGGACGGGAGCGTGACGGCGTGGGCCGGCGAAGCCGCCAAGCGATACGGCGTGCTGCCGAAAGGCGTGTACGGCCGTTTGGACCTGACCCGGTACGACGAGAACCGTTGCCGCGACTGGGGCCGGTCCGGGCTGCCGGATGAACTGGAACCGATCACCAAGCAGTCGCCGGTCAAGGGCATCTCGTTCGCCCGGAGCGCGGACGAGATGGCGAAGGCGATCCGCCAGGCGTACCCGATCGCGATCGGCTCCCGCGTCGGCTTCGGCTCCCGCGGCCCTTGGACGCGCGACAAGGACGGCTTCCTTCGCGCGTCCGGGACGTGGGGGCACTGCATGGCCGTAGTCGGCGTCATCGGCGGCCCGCGGCCCGGCTTCCTGTTCGTGAACTCGTGGGGCACGGACTGGGTCCGCGGCCCGACGGGGAAGTACGACATGCCGCCGGGCAGCTTCTTCGTCGATTGGGCCACCGCGGACCGGATGGCCCGCGAGGGCGACTGCATCGTCTTCAGTGACGCCGTCGGGTTCCCGACCCGCAACCCCTGGTTCATCCTCAAAGACGTTCCCGCCCCGGCGCGTGGCCGGGGCCGGGACGTTGTCTTCGCCCCGGAGCTTGCGCCGTGAAGAACGCGATTCCCGTTTCGGCCCTGTGCTGGGCCGCCATGCTGTTCGTCGCCCTCCTCGCCTTCGGCTGCGTGGCCGCCGCGTCCGACCCCGTGAAGGAGAAGGCCAAGACGAAGGCGGCGGCCGCCCTCGCGCTGGCCGTCGCCGCGGACGTGGACCAGAAGGTAGCCGCCAAGCCCGTCGCCGCCGCGAAGTGCGAGAAGTGCGGTGGGGCGTGCAAGTGCGACGCCTGCGACTGCGACGGGAAGTTCACGCGGGCCGCCACCAAGCCGGACCCATACCGCCAGGTGCTGAAGGCGGTCCAGTCGGGCGGGGAGCGGATCGTGTACGTCGGCTACCGCGTGCCCGCCTCGGCGAAGAACGCCGTGGCGCTCGCGAGCTTCGACGGCAACACGAAGGGGGTGTTCCGCTGCTACTTGCAGAACGGCTCCCCGACCTACGAGGAGCGGGACGACCTGATCCCGACGAAGGAGGTCACCCGGACGAAGGTGGTGAAGGTGAAGCAGTGCAACGGCAACGGGACGTGTACGCTCGTGGACCAGCCCGTCACGGAAACGGTCCGCGTGCCCGACGAGGTTCCGAGCCAATGACCTGGATCGAGCGGCGGTTCGCCGCCGTCTGCGCGATGACCCCCGAAACGAGCGACGCCGAGAAGCTGTTACGCCTCGGCGTCGCTTCTTTGTTCCTGCCCGTGGTCCTGCCCCTCAAACTCTATCGGAGCCTGACATGGAGACCGTGAAGAAGTTGGTGAAGTCCTACTGGAAACTGATCGTCGGCCTGCTGCTCGCGGCCACCGCCGGCGGCGGGGCGGTGAAGGTGATTCAGGGGAAGGAGTTCGAGGTGATCGTCGTGGTCCCCGAGGACGCCCCGGACATCTTCAACGACGGCGTCCCCCGGATTCAGGCCGGCCCCCCGTTGGGGCTGTCCGACCGGTCGCGGTTCGGCCTCCGGGCCGCCGCGCTCGAGTTGCGTCGGCGGGGCGAGGGCCGCGGGAAGCTGTTCGAGGTGCTGAAGGCGCTGCACGAAGATTCGGCGGTGGTGGACCGGGCGGAGGCGGCCGCACGAGGGGCCGGATTCGACCCGGCCGCAAGCATCGCCGTGAAGGTCGCGATCGCCGTGGCGATCAAGATACTCGAGCGCACGGCCCCGAACACGGAGACGACGCTGGACGACCGGCTGTTGGCCCTGCTGCGGCTGTTCGAGGGGAACCCCAACGCGGTGAACGCCGCGCACGCGGCGGTCACGGGCGGGTGAAGCTATTCGGCAGATTTGCCCGACTCCCACGGGGCGGCCGGCGTCGGTATGCCGGCCGCGTCCGCCTCGCGCTTGAGCAACTCGACCACGTACCAGCCGATGGGCTGCCGGGCCTTTTCCGCCAATTTCTCCGCGACCTCGCTCCACCCCGCCGGCATGAAGACGGAGTCCCGCTTGCTACGGCCGCCGGCCGAATTCGGTTTCTTTTTGGCCATGAGTTGCATCGTATAACCCCTTGCCGCGGAATGCGATAGCCCAATCATACGCAGGCATTCCGAGGCAAGCAAGGGAAATCCACTTGACGCCACGGCTAGCCGAGGCTAGCATAGGCTCAACATCGGCAATCCGGCCCCACACGGAACCGGCCCGATGCCTGGCGGCAAGGAAGTCGCCTCGCCCGGCCTGTCGCACGGAGTGCGGCGGGCTTTGGGCGTTTAGAGAGAACCCCGGAGGCCCCATGACCACGTCCGACCCAAACGGCCGCCGCGAGGTCGGCGTTACCTTCGACCCGCCCGGCGACAGCATCGGCACGGCCCAGGAGGTCAAGGGCACCCACCCGTTCCGGTTCACCTGCGGCGCGTACTCGCTCCGGCTCACCCTGGGCCAGGCCGAGCGGCTCCGCCGGGACATCGCCGTCGCGCTGGACCGGTACACGGAGTGGAAGACGCAGCCCCCGCCGCTGGTCGCGTGGAAGGTGGTCCCCCGGCACGACCCGACGTTCCTCGTGAACGGCTGGCTGCCGCGGCTCCACTACGCGGGCAACGATCGTTACCGGCTCGTGAAGAAAAGCGAGGGGGTGTTCCTGCTCCGGATCGACGGCGGGGAGTGGACGCGGGTAAGGGACGTGGCCGAGGGGCGGGAGATTTGCGAGCGGCACGCGGCGATCGAACAACAGAGACTCAGCGCGTCGGGCGGCGTGCCGGTGCCGGAACAGCGGCCGGGAGCGTCAGCTTCCCCGCCCGACGCGCGGGATCAATCAATCCTTCACATCGAGGAGGCCGAGCATGGAGACGTTGGAGTTCCTGTTCAGGTTTCTCTTATGCTGGCTGGCGGTTGACCTGATTTCTCTACCGTTTCTCGTTCTGATGATCCGCCGCGCGCCGCTGGTGGAATTCGACATCGACTGAAATGAGGCCGGCCGGGTACACCCGATTGGGGACACCCGGCCGGCCTCATCGTCACAACCCAGTACACCCGGAGGGATTCGAACCCCCAACCCTCGGTTCCGAAGACCGATGCTCTGTCCAGTTGAGCTACGGGTGCGGCTCCCGCTAGTCTACGAGCCGCACCCGGCCGGCTCAAGCCTCACGGCGACGTGAACGGGCGGGCGATCGGGTTCGCCGCCGCCGGCTTCACCGTCGCGGCCGCCGGGACGACGGCGCTCGGAGCGGCCGGCGCAGCCGCCGGGCCGGCGTACATCGGCGTCCACCCGTTGACCGCGTACGTCCGCTGCGGGACCACCGGGCCGACCGCGACCGTACACGCCGCCGGCGGGCAGCTGCCGGTGTCGCACGCCTTCTTCTTCCCCTTCGCGTGGCCGACCGCGGCGCACGGCGGCACGGCCGTCGGCTCCTGGCAGGTGCGGAAGTACGCACTCACGGGGGCCTGGTACGGCTCCGGCACCAGCACAGGCAGGAATTGCTCCCGGCACGGCTTCCAACAGAGCCACGCCTTCAGTCGGTCCCAACACGGCCCGCCGTGGGCCGCGGCTCGCACCGGTGTTGCCGCGGTCACGACCGCCGCCCGCGGGGTCGGGCAGCTCGTGCCGGAACAGGCGGTCGCGGTGCGGCCGCCGAACCAGCCCATCACCTGTCGGAGGAAGCCGGGCCTCTTCTCGCACGGGCCGCACGCCTCGGGCGGGCACGGCACGGTCGGGCAGACGGGCAGCGGCTGGCCGATCACAGGCGGGGCCAGGACCGGGTTGCAGTACGCCGGGCCGCACGGCTTCGCCGCCGGCGGGCAGTCGGCCGCCGGCCGCGGCGGGTTGCCGCGGGCGAACGCCGGGGCGAGGACGAGCATCAGGGCGACCAACTTGTACCGATTCATCGCGACCTCCGAACGGGGCGTGCGGGTCCGTGCGTGAGGTTCTATTTCGGCGGCCGGCCGCACGACCGTGACGGCGATCACGCCGGGCACGAACGATTGAACCCGGACGAGCGGCGGGACCGCTACAGGGCGCAAGGGTTCGCCAGGTTAACGCGGGCGGGTCAGGCCATGCCGGGCAGCGGCGGCTGAAACGACGTGCGAATCGGGGAAAGGCTCAAGTTCGACGCCGGCCGGTCGGGCGACCGCGGGCGGACGCGAACCGTCCGCGTCGGCCGGTCCTGGCCGGCGGTGACGAGGACCGTCCGCGGCGACAGGTCGGACAACACCTCGGACGCCGTCGCGTGGGCCAACTCCGGCGTGTTGCACTCGCGGCTGAGGTGGAGTTGGAACAACGCCTGGAGCGGCGTCGTGCGGTTCAGCAGCAGGTCCTGGGTGAAGTCCGCGGCCTGGCGGTTCGACAGGTGGCCGTGCGTGCCGAGGACGCGGGCGATGAGTTGTTGCGTCCGGCGGCTGCGGCGCTGCATCTCGACATCGTGGTTGTACTCGACCGCCAGCACGTCCACGGACCGGAACGCGGCCGCGAGGGACTTCGGGACGTGGCCGAGGTCCGACGCATGGCCGACCGACCAGCCGAGGCCGTCGGGGGCCGTGCCGTCGAACCGGAACGCGAACGTCGGGTCGCTGTCGTGCGGGACGCGGACCGGCAGGCAGCGGAGGCCGTCGGCGAGCGCGAACGGCTCGCCGTCGTGGAACGTCCGCACGAGGTTCGCCTTCGCGAGGGCCGGGAACTCCGGGGCGTGGTCGTGCAGTTGCGCGACGTGGGCCGGGTGGACGATCAGCGGGATTCGCAGGCGGAGCAGGTGGAGGAGCGTCAGCCCCTTCCAGTGGTCGCCGTGCAGGTGGGTGAGGAGGACGGCCGAGACGTTCGGCCACTTCGCGCCGGCGGCGGCGAGGCGGTCCGAGAGCGACCGCGGACCGATCCCGCAGTCGATGAGCAGGCCGAACCCGTTCGCGGAGAGGAACGCGGCGTTGCCGCTGCTGCCGCTCGCGAGGATGGTGAACTCCGCCGACATTCAATCCGCTCGTTGGGATAGGGAAGGATTTGTTGTAACCGAGCGGGAGGGAAAAATGCAGCCCAGTAGGGCGGGTCAAGGCTTTGCGCCGACCCGCCGGGGCTGACCGCGCCGCGGCGGGTCGGCGCAAAGCCTTGACCCGCCCTACGAGGGACGCCGCAGCGGCCGCGCGAAGATGTCGAGCGGCTGGAGCCGCTCGTACAGAGCTAGCTCGTCCTCGCGCGTCGTCGGGCGGAGCGGCGAGCGGACCGGGCCGCAATCGACGCCGATCATCTTCATGATCGCCTTGCCCGCCCGCAACCCGCCGAAGTCGATCAGCGCGCGGACCAACTTCGCGCTGCCGTACTGGTGCCCGCGGGCGGCGTCGAGGTTCCCGTCCCGTACGGCCGCCAGCATCCGGTGGTACACCGGCGCGGCGTAGCAGTACGTGCTGCCGACGGCCCCGGTCGCGCCGAGGGCCACGGCCGCGAGCAGGAACTCGTCCACGCCGAACATCACCTCGAACCGCCCGCCGTCGAGCTGCACGCACTCCTGGAGCGTCAGCAGGTCCGGGTTCGAGAACTTCACGCCGGCCAGGTTCGGGATCACCTTCGCCGCCCGGCGCAGTACCTCCGTGGTGTGGAGATGCACGTTCGTCGTGGACGGGATGTCGTAGTAGTAGAACGGCAGGGCCGGGGCGGCCGACGCGACCTCGCTCAGGAACGCCACCAACTCGTTCACGCCGGCCGGCTTGAAGTAGTACGGGGCGGTCACGGCGACGGCCGCCGCGCCGACGGATGCCGCGTGCGCGATCAGGTCGCGGGCTTCCGGCACGCTCGTGTGCCCGGCGTGGACGATCACTTTCAGCTTCCGGCCGGCGACGGCCATCCACCGCTCGGCGACCAGCTTCCGCTCGGCCGTGCTGAGGGACGAACTCTCGCCGGTCGTGCCGCAGACGAACGCCCCGCCGACGGTCGTGTCCGTCAGCACGGCGGCCTGGTCCGGGACGCGGTCGAGGGCGAGCGTGCCGTCGGCGTGGAACGGCGTGAACGGGGCCGCGATCAGCCCCGCGAACCGGGCGGTCATGGGGACCCGTCTTTCACTTGCCAGAGTTTGATCGTCCCGTCGCGGCCGCCCGTGAAGAGTTGCTTCCCGCCGTCGGTGAAGTGGACGGCGTGGACCGTGCCCTTGTGCCGGGAGAACTGCCGGAGTTCCTTCCCGTCCTCGACGTTCCAGACCTTGACCAGCCCCTCCTGCCCGGCGGTGGCGAGCACCTTGCCGCAGCAGCTGAACGAGATGGCCCAGATGCCCTCCTCGTGGGCGTCCTTGATCGTCTTGATCGGCGTGCCGTCGGACGTGTTCCACAGCATGACGTTGTGGTCCCAGCTCGCCGTCGCCAGCGTGTCCCCCTCCGGCGAGAACGCGACGCCGTACACCGGCCCCTCGTGGCCCCGCATGATGCCGCGGTTCTTGCCGGTGTTCCGCTCCCACAGGATGACCGTCTTGTTCGTGCTCCCGGACGCGATGAGAAGGCTGTCCGGGCCGAACGCGACGGCGTTGATGATCCCGGCGTGCTTGAACACCTTCTCCGGCGTTTCCGGGCGGGCGATCGACCAAATCTTCACGTTCCCCATCCGGTCGCCGGTGACGACGTGCGTCTTCTCCGGGTTCATGGCCGCGGACCGGACGGACACGTCGTTCTTGATCTCGGCGATCGGCTTGTCCGAGACGATGTCCCACACCTTGACCGAGCCGTCGTCGCTCGACGAGATGTACGTCTTGCCGTCCGGCGCGAGGTCCACGGACCAGACCGGGCCGTCGTGCTTGCCGAGGGTCGTGATCGTGCCGTTGTTCTTCAAGTCCCAGCTGACGATCGACCCGTCCTCCAGCCCGGCGATGACCATCTTGCCGTCCGGGGACGAGGTGAGCGACCAAACGGCCCCGCTCAGCCGCTTCGTAGTCTGCAACTCGTTCGGCCCGCGAGGTTCGCCGCCGTTGCTGGGGGCCGCGACGGCGACGCCGTTCTTCGCGACCTCCGCCGGGACCTCGACCCGGACCTCCCGCGTCGGGCCGAAGGCGACCGTGCCGAGGCTGCCGAGGAGCGCGCCGAGCAGGAACGTCGCCGCGAGGAACACCGCCGCCTTCCGCTGCGACCGCGACCGGATGATGTTCCGCCACGTCCGCGACGGGCTGAGCGGGCACGCCTCGACCTTGTCCATCGACGGCGGCTTGATGCAGGCGTAGTGCTGGGCCAACTCGTTCGCCAACTCCGCGGCCGACTGGTACCGCTTCTCCGGGTCCTTCTCCAACAGCTTGTCGAGGATGTCTTCGAGCCAGTCGGGCACGTCCGGGTTGACCTTGTGGATCGGCTCGTGCAACTCGTCGGTCAGCCGCCGGAGGACGACGAGCGGCGTCTTCCCCTCGAACGGCGGCCGGCCGGACAGCGACTCGTACAGCACGCTGCCGAGGCTGAACAGGTCGCTCCGCACGTCGATCTCGTCCCCGCGGGCCTGCTCCGGGGCCATGTACAGCGGCGTCCCGGCGACGAACCCGGTCCGCGTCAGCTTCAGGTCCTCGGCGGCGCGGGCGAGGCCGAAGTCGGTCAGCTTCACCTTGTTCGTCAGCTTGTCGATGAGGATGTTCGCCGGCTTGATGTCCCGGTGAATCAGCTGGTGCTCGTGGGCGGCGGCGAGGCCGGCGGCGGCCTGCATCCCGATGCGGACGGTCTCCTCGACGGTCAGCTTCCCCTGGCGGCGGAGCCGGTCCTCGAGCGTCTCGCCGTTGACGAGTTGCATGACGAAGTACGGCAGGCTGGCCGTCTCGTCCTCGCTCACCTGGTAGACGGCGACGATGTTGTCGTGCGACACCTTCGCGGCGGCGCGGGCCTCCCGGCAGAACCGCTGGCGGGCCGTCTCGTTCGCCTTCAGCTGCGGGTCGAGAATCTTGATCGCGACTTCCCGCTGCAGCGACTCGTCGAACGCGGCGAGGACGACGCCCATGCCGCCGCGGCCGACGACGCGGATCACGTCGAACGCGCCGAGCCGCCCCAGGCGGCCGGGCTTGTCCGTCGGCTGGAGGAAGTCGAGCTTGAGGTCCTCGTGCGGGTTCAGGTTCGGGACGCTGTCGGCCGTGCCGTCGCTGGGGGTCACGCCGGTGACGGCGAGTTCGACCTGGCTCATCGCCTCCCAGTACGCCGACTCCTTCGGGGCGGGCGGCTCGCACAGCTTCCGCATGCACGCGGAGTAGAGCTTGTCGCCGTCCGCGGCGATCTCGTCGAGCCGGCACTGGCAGCCGGGGCACTGGTCGAGGTGGCCGGTGAGTTGCGCCTGGCGGGCGTCGGTCAGGTGGCCGCGGGCCAGCCGGCGGAGTTCCTCCGCGGACGGGCAATCGCAGTCGGTGTGGGTGGTGGCGTCGGCGGACATAACGGCGTCTCAATGTTTCTCGCGAGCGGGCGGGGTCGCGGCAACTACCATGCCTCCGCCTCGGCTTCTAGTTTCTTCACTTCTTCCCGTAAACGGGCGATGACCCGGCTCTTCGCCACGTACACCGCCCCGGTGGACATTTTCAACTCCGCCCCGACCTCCTGCGGCGTCCGGCCCTCGACGGCGGTTCCCCAGAACGCGGCCCACGTCGATTTCTGGAACTCGCCCTTCACCCGGTCCATCGCCTTCGCCGACAGCTGCCGCTGGTACTCTAGCTCCCAATCGTTGCCGGCGTCGTCGCGGTCGGGGATCGTGTCAAGCCGTTCCTGGGCGGCCGAGTCGCCGGACGCCTTCGGCCGGTGCCGTTGGCCGTTCAGGAAATTGTAAACCTTGTTCCGGGTCACGGTGTACAACCACCCGCGGAAAGTGCCGCGTTTCGGGTCGTACTCCATCTTGTTCGCGTTCCGGGCGACGCTGCGGAGGACTTCCTGCATCAGGTCGGCGGCGTCCGCGTCCTGCAGGCCGCGGTTCCGGGCGAACCCGTAGACGACCGGCCCGTACAGGCGGAGGAACTCCCGCCACGCGTCCGTGTCGCGCCCGTCGCGGATCCGGGCGAGAAGCGTCGCCCGTGTTAACGGCGCTTCGGCCATGCGCTTCCTTCGGAGAATACCTTCTCACCGGGGCCGCCTAACACCGACGACGCCGTGCGAACTCGGGTTAGAAGGCATTCTAGGCAGAAAGTTGCGCGGGGGTACGGGCGGGGTCACGGCACGACGCGGATCACGACCTTCCCGAAGTGGGAGCCGGCTTCCAGGTGCGCGAACGCCTCGTCCGCGGCGGCGAACGGGAATACGCGGTCCACGACCGGGGAGATGCGGTGGCGGGCGAGGAACGTGGCGAGGGCGACGAAGTCGTCGCGGGACCCGACGTAGATTCCGGACGCCGTGGCGTTCCGGGCGAGCAGCGGGAACAGGCTGTCGGTCGGCGGGCCGAACCCCGTGAGGACGCCGATGAGCGCGACGTGCCCGCCGGCCGCGACCGACGCCAGCGACTTCCCGAGCGTCCCGCCGCCGCCGACCTCGATAACGTGATCGACGCCCCGCTTGTTCGTCAGTCGGTAGACTTCCTTCTCCCAGTCGGGGGTCGTCTTGTAGTTGATCCCGTGCGCGGCCCCCAAGTTCTTCGCCTTCGCCAGCTTCTCGTTGCTGCCCGACGTGATGATGACCTGCCCGCCGAACGCCACGGCGATCTGCAGGGCGAACACGGACACGCCGCCGGTCCCGAGGGCGAGGACCGTGTCACCGGCCTTCAGCCCGCCGCGGGTGACGAGGCCGGCCCACGCGGTGACGGCGGCGCACGGTAGGCACGCGGCCTCGTCGTAGCTCAGGTAGTCCGGGACCGGCACGAGCGATTCCGCCGGCAGGTCCGCGAACTCCGTCAGCATCCCGTCCGCCCCGTGCCCGCCGAGTGCGGATGCGTGGTGGCTCATGTCGAACCGGCCGCCGGTCCAGAGCGGGAAGAAGTTCGGCATGACGCGGTCGCCGACCTTCACGGTCGTGACGCCTTCGCCGACGGCCACGACCTCGCCGGCCCCGTCGGACAGGGGAACCTTGCCGGTCACGTCCCGGCCGGCCTTGTTCTTGAGGTGGATCAGGTCGCGGTAGTTCAGCGACGTGGAGTGAACGCGGACGATCACCCGCCCAGGCGACGGCGCGGGGTCGGGCCGCGTCATCCGGGCCAATCGGAACTCGTCGCCGACTTTCACGAACTCGTAGCACTGCATGGCTAGATCACCTCGATCATCTCGGCCTTCTCGTACCGCACCTTCGGCAGCTTCCCGGTCACGTCCGCCTCCGCCCGGTAGCCGGCCGTCGCCACGACGACGCTGTGATACCCCTTCGCCGGCAGGCCGAGAATCTCGTCGTACTGCTCGTGCTGGAACCCTTCCATCGGGCAGGCATCGACGCCGACCATCGCGGCCGCCGTGAGGAACACGCCGAGGGCGATGAAGACTTGCCGCGTCATCCACTCACGGACGTGTTCCGGCGTCGCCCGCGTCAGCGACCCGACCATCATCTTCTTGTACCCGTCCAGCTTCTCGACCGGAATCCCGCGGACGGCCGACGAGCGTTGAATCAGCCGCTCCGCGTCCGGCGGGCCGACCGTCGCCTTCACGGCGAAAACGACCAGGTGCGACGCGTCCACGACCTGCCGCTGGTTCCACGACACGGGCAGCAGCTTCTGCCGCGTGGCCGGGTCCGCCACGACGAAGAACTTCCACGGCTGAAGTCCGTAGGACGACGGCGACAGGACCATCGAATCTTCGAGCACCCGCCAGGTGTCGGCGGGGATCGTGCGGGTCGGGTCGAACTGCTTCACCGCGTACCGCCAGTGAAGTTGTTCCAGGACGCTCGCGGGGGCGGCAGCAGCCATCCGTTCTCCAGGGTGCAGGGACGAGAGGATTCGTGCTGCTGATGTTAGTTAGGTCTACAGCGGTCGGCCCAGGGGCTTTCAAGAAAACCCATAGTAGTAGGCACACTCCGTGTGCCGTCTCCTTTCCGCCACCGGGTCCATGTGCAGGTTTCCGCGGCGCTCGGCAGACGGCACACGGAGTGTGCCTACTACTATGGCCGCCCGCGTCCGCCGCCGGTAAGTTTTCGGCACTCCCGCCAGCGAGACTCTCCCATGAAAGCGATCCAGCTCGAACGGCCCGAGGCGTTCCGCGTCATCGACGTGCCCGAACCGCCGCCGCCCGGCCCCGGCGACGCCGTCGTGCGAATCCACCGCGTCGGCATCTGCGGGACCGACTTCTCCGGCTACCTCGGCAAGATGCCGTTCTTCAGCTACCCCCGCATCCCCGGCCACGAACTCGGCGTCGAGGTCGTCGCCGTCGGCGCGGGCGTCACGACCGTCAAGGTCGGCGACCGGTGCAGCATCGAGCCGTACATCAACTGTCAGACGTGCTACTCGTGCGTCCGCGGCCACACGAACTGCTGCATGAACCACCAGACGCTCGGCGTCCACCGCGACGGCGGGCTGCAACGGCTGTTCACCATCCCCGCCCGCAAGCTGCACGTCTCGACGAAGCTGACGTTCGAGCAACTCGCGCTCGTGGAAACGCTGGGGATCGGCTGCCACGCGATCAACCGGGCCGCGCCGAAGGCGAGCGAGACGATCCTCGTCATCGGGGCCGGGCCGATCGGCCTGAGCGCCGTCGTGTTCGCGAAGCTGTCCGGCGCGAAGACCGTCGTGCTGGACATCAACGAGCAGCGGTTGGCCTTCTGCCGCGAGCGGATGGGCGTCGAGTACACGATCCGCGCCGACGGGACGGAGTTGAAGAAGCTGGAAGAGTTGACCGGCGGGAACTGGGCCGACGTGGTCGTGGACGCGACCGGCAGCAACAAGTCGATGGTCAACGCGATGAACTACGTCGCGTTCGCCGGGCGGCTGGTGTACGTCGGCATCACGAACCAGGAGATCGCGTTCACCCAGCCGCTGATGCACCGCCGGGAGATGAGCTTCCTCGCGAGTCGCAACGCGGTCACGGCCGAGTTTAAGCAGATCATCGGACTGATCGAGAGTGGGAAGATCGACACGAAGCCGTGGATCACGCACCGCGCCGGGTTCGACGAGATGATCGGGCTGTTCCCGACGTGGATGAAGCCCGAGACCGGCGTCATCAAGGCCGTCGTCGAGATCGAGTAGTTGATTCCATTTTGCATTTTTCATTTCGACTTTTGAATTGGTCCGGTCATGTCCTGAACCAATTCAAAAGTCGAAATGAAAAATGCAAAATTCAAACGCCGAGAGTGCCATGAAGTCCGCCGTCACGGTCAGTCTCGTCCCCGAAGCCAAGAGCGGGCCGTTCGTGTTCCACGACGACCTGCCGGCCGCCTGCCGCACGGCGAAGGAACTGGGGTTCGACGCGGTCGAACTGTTCGCCCCCGGCCCGGACGCGGTTCCGGCGAAGGAGCTGCGAGCCGTTCTCACTGACAACGGGCTGTCACTTGCGGCCGTCGGCACGGGGGCTGGGTGGGTGCGGCACAAGCTGACGCTCACGAGCGCGGACGCGGCGGTGCGGACGAAGGCTCTCGACTTCGTAAAGGAAATGATCGACTACGGGGCCAACTTCGACGCCCCCGCGATCATCGGGTCGATGCAGGGCCGGTGGGGCGACGGCACGGATAAGGCCGCCGGGACCGCCTACTTGGTCGAAGCGTTGGACAAGCTCGGCGGCCACGCGAAGGCGCTGATTTACGAGCCGCTGAACCGGTACGAGACGAACTTCGCCACGCGGTTGGAAGAGGGCGTGGAGGTGTTGAAGCGGGCCGGCCGACCGAGCGTGAAGCTGCTCGCCGACCTGTTCCACATGAACATCGAAGAGGTGAACCTGGCCGCCGCGATCCGCGCCGCCGGGCCGCACGTCGGGCACGTCCACCTCGCGGACTCGAACCGCCGCCCGGCCGGGTTCGGCCACACGGACTTCGCGGCGGTGGCCGCGGCGCTGCGGGAAGTTGGTTACGTCGGATATGTGTCGGCGGAGGCGTTCCCGTACCCGGACTCGAACCGGGCGGCGGAGGCGACGATGGCGGCGTTCCGCGAATGGTTCGCGTGAGCGGTTACGGCAGCAAGTCGGCGACCGGGATCGTGCCAACTTGCTGACCGTCGAGAACGAGCGGCACGACCTGACCGGAGCGGTAATCGGTGCGGGTCGCGTAGGTCGGCGGCGAGACGGCCGGTTGCGGGTCGGCGTAGACTTCGACCTGCATGTCAGCGACGTTCACGATCCAGTAGACGGGCAGACGGTTCTTGGCGTAGGCGGTGAGCTTGATGGTGCGGTCGGTGGCGAGTGTTGTGTCCGCGACCTCCGCGACCAACAGCACGTCGGCCGGTTGGGGATGGCGACCGGTAAACGTGCGCGGCCCGCCGACTACGACCGCGAAATCGGGTTCCGGCTCGCTATCCAAGAGCGTCACGGCTTGCTGACTTCGCAACATGCACCGAACCGGAAGTAGTGGGGCCAGGGCGAGGCGGAAGAGGTCGATGGCCGAATCGTGGGAAGGGTTCCGGGACATTTTTCGCACCAGGAAGCCGTCGATGAGTTCGACCGGGTCGCCGCTCTTGAGAATGCCCGCCGCGAGCATGGCGTGGTACTCGGCCACCGTGAAACGCCGCAACCCCGCCCACTCCGGCCGGCCGAGGTTACGCAAATCGCTCGGGCGGCGGCCGCCCTTGTGACAGATGTAGCCTTCCAACAATTCCAGCGATTCTTCCGGGTCGAGGATGCGATTGTCGGCGAGTCGATGGTATTCGGCCACCGTGAACCGGTGAATCGGCTCGTAGTCTTCAAAGATCGAACGTGATGCGGAAACGACGGCGGTAGACATACGCACCTCCACCCGGATCGTACCCGGTTAACGAAGAAAGCTCAACCGTGAGACACGGTTGAGCTTTCAGCAAAGCACGCCACACAGTGCTTACTTGTCCCGCTTCCCGGCCTCGCCGAGGGCGGCTTGCGCCGCGGCCAGCCGCGCGATCGGCACGCGGAACGGGCTGCAGCTCACGTAGTCCATCCCGACGCCGTGGCAGAAGAACACGCTGTCCGGGTCGCCGCCGTGCTCGCCGCAGATGCCGACCTTCAGGTGCTGGCCGTGCTTCGCCTTCCGCGCCGAGCGGCCCTTCTGGATGCCGAGGTCGATCAGTTGGCCCACGCCGTTCACGTCGATCGACTGGAACGGGTCCACGCCGAGGATCTTCTCCTTCAGGTACGTCGGCATGAACCCCTTGATGTCGTCGCGGCTGAAGCCGAACGTCATCTGGGTCAGGTCGTTCGTCCCGAAGCTGAAGAACTCCGCCTCCTCCGCGATTTTGTCGGCCGTCAGCGCCGCGCGGGGCAGCTCGATCATCGTGCCGATCTGGTACTCGACCTTCGTGCCGGCCTTCGTCATCGCCTCCTCGGCGACGGCGATGGCCCGCTTCTTGAGGAGCGTCAACTCTTCCAGCACGCCGACGAGCGGGATCATGATTTCGGGCAGCACGGTCTTGCCCTTCTTCTTCACTTCAATCGCGGCCTCGATGATCGCCCGCACCTGCATGTCGCCGATTTCCGGGAAGACGATCGGCAGCCGGCAGCCGCGGAACCCCATCATCGGGTTCATCTCGTGGAGCTCATCGACGCGCTCGAAAATCTTCTCGACGCTGACGCCGATCTGTTTGGCGACCGCTTCCGCGCCGGCGCGGTTGTCCTTCTGCGGAAGGAACTCGTGCAGCGGCGGGTCGAGCAACCGAATCGTCACGGGCAGCCCGGCCATTGCCTCGAAGATGCCGACGAAGTCGGCCTTCTGGAACGGCTCGATCTTCGCCAGCGCCTTCTTGCGGCCTTCCTCCGTCGTGGACAGGATCATCTCCCGCACGGCGGCGATGCGGTCCTCGCCGAAGAACATGTGCTCCGTGCGACACAGGCCGATGCCTTCCGCCCCGAACTCGCGGGCCTTCAGCGCGTCGGCCGGGCTGTCCGCGTTCGTCCGAATCTTGAGCTTCCGGCCTTTGTCCGCCCACGTCATGAGCGTGCTGAAGTCGCCGGTCATGCTCGGGGCGATCGTCTCGACCTTGCCGATCATCACGTCCCCGGTCGTGCCGTTGATCGTGAGGTAGTCGCCGGCCTTCACGACCTGCCCGGCGATGGTGACGGTCTGGTTCTTCTCGTCGATCTTGACCGCCTCGCACCCGACGACACACGGCTTGCCCCACCCGCGGGCGACGACGGCCGCGTGGCTCGCCTTGCCGCCGGTGCTCGTGAGGATGCCCTTCGCCAGGTGCATCCCGGCCACGTCCTCCGGACTCGTCTCCTTGCGGACGAGCAGGATCGGCTCGTTCGGGTGCTTCTCGGCGAACTCGACCGCCGCTTCCGCGGACAGGATGACCTTCCCGCTCGCCCCGCCGGGGCTGGCGGCGATGCCTTGCGCCACCGGCTTGACCTTCGACTTCGGGTCGAGTTGCGGCTGGAGCAGGTGGTTGAGGGAGTCGGCCGGGACGCGCTTCACGGCCGTCGTCTCGTCGATCAGCCCTTCCTTCACCATCTCGACGGCGATGCGGACGGCCGCCGTCCCGGTCCGCTTGCCGGACCGGGTTTGCAGCATGTACAGCGTGCCCTCCTGCACGGTGAACTCGATGTCCTGCATCTCCTTGTAGTGCTTCTCCAGCGTCTGCCGAATCTCCATCAGTTGCTTGTAAACCTTCGGCATCTCGCTGTCGAGCTTCGCCATCGGCTCCGGGGTGCGGATGCCGGCCACCACGTCCTCGCCCTGGGCGTTGATGAGGTAGTCGCCGTAGAAGACGTTCTCGCCGGTGTTCGGGTCGCGGGTGAACGCGACCCCGGTGCCGGACGTGTCCCCCATGTTGCCGAACACCATCGCCTGGACGTTGACGGCTGTGCCCTTGAGGCCGGTGATCCGTTCGATGCGGCGGTACTCGATGGCCTTGTTGCCGTTCCACGAGTTGAACACGGCGTTGATGGCGAGCATCAGCTGCTTCTTGGCGTCCTGCGGGAAGTCGTCGCCGACGTGCTTCTTGTAGACGGCCTTGTACCGCTTTACGAGTTCCTTCAGGTCGTCGGCCGACAGGTCGGTGTCGAGTTTGACCTTCTTCTCGGCCTTCATTGCGTGGATTTCGTGCTCGAACGCCTCGTGCTCGCAACCCATCGCCGTGCTGCCGAACATGTCGATGACGCGGCGGTAGCTGTCGTAGGCGAACCGCGGGTTGCCGGTCTTCTTCGCCAGCCCTTCCACGCTCGCGTCGGTCAGGCCGAGGTTGAGGATGGTGTTCATCATCCCCGGCATGGACAGGGCCGCGCCGGACCGGACGCTCACGAGTAGCGGGTCGGCCGGGTCGCCGAACTTCTTGCCGCCGAAGTCGGCCTCCATCTTCTTGACGGCCGCCTCGATCTCCGGGATGGCCGCCTCGGGGATCTTCTTGCCCTGCTCGTAGTAGGCGGCGCAGACTTCCGTGGTGATGGTGAAGCCGGGGGGGACGGGGATGCCGATCTTGCACATCTCGGCGAGGTTGGCCCCCTTGCCGCCGAGGAGTTCTTTCATCTTGCCGTCGCCGTCGGCCGCCTTGCCGCCGAAGGAGTAAACGTGCTTCTGAGCCATGGAACCGAGTCTCGTAATGGGAAAGCGTTGAAAGCACCCTGCGTATCCGGGATAATTTACGGAGGGCCATGCGAATGGCAAATCACCCGACGAACAGGTGCGGGGCGACCGCGGAAGTGAGGGATGACAGATGTTTCGCGCGGAAATCCGGATGGAAGGGTTGGACGGTGGGAAGGCTGCGGAGTTGCGAGGGAAAGTCGAGCGGGCCAACCATTTCCTGGAGGTCGAGCTGTCGTCCCTGGGGTCCTTCGACATTTCGGCCTGCTGGCGGCTCGTGCCACAACGCGAGGGCCGTTCCCAAGTGCTACTGGACCTCACGGCCGACTACCTGGGCAAACCGATGGGATTGGTTGGCTACCCGCTCGACGTGGAAATCTTTTCGACGGACGCCAAGATTCGGGCGGGCCTGGACCGACCGACCTGGGTGTTCGCGAACCTGCTGACGTATTTGAACAAGGTCGAGTTGAAGTACGACCAGGACCGAGTCAACCGGTCGCTCGCGGTGGGGGTATAAACGCCGATGAACGCCCAAGAATTGACGACGGAGTTGTCGAGGCTTCAGGAGCGTCTCAAGAATCACCAGGACTTGACGGAATTGAAGCTCAATCACGTCGGAGCGGTCGTTGCGGAACTGAAGTCGCGGCAAGAGGAGATCGAGTCGTTGCGACAAAAGCTCAGCGACTCCGCGGCCAAGATCGCGTCCCTTGAAGAACGCTGTCGCGCGTTGGAAAAGCTCTCCGACCGGGGGTGGGGGTTGACCCAAGCGATCGTGCTTGCGGTACTTTCCTTACTGGGTGGGGCGGTCATCACTCTCATCGTTCAGCTATCGCTCAAGAAGTAGTTGCTCACATTCCTTCAACAAGGACCGTTATGGCAAACTCCATCAACCTCACGGCCTTCCGGTTCGTGGTCTCGCTGCTCCAGAAGAGCTTCGCGGACGTGAAGGAAGAAGACATGCGGCTGCGGCCGACGCCGGCGATGAACCCGCCGGTCTGGATTCTCGGCCACATCGTCGCTACGTTCGGCTTCGTCCCGAAGATGCTCGGCGGCGAGTTGGCGTGCCCGCCGGAATACCTCAAGTGGTTCGGCCCCGGCTCGAAGCTGGAAGACCTGCCGGCCCAACTGCCGTCCAAGAAGGAGTTGCTGGGGAAGCTGAGCGAGGCGGCCGAACGTGTTCTCGTTGCCGTGCCGCGGGTGGGCGACGAGGACTGGGCGAAGCCGAACCCGATCCCGTTCTTCCCGACGGAGTTGCCGACCTTGCGGGACATCACCGAGAACCTGCTGTGTAACCACACGATGCTGCACGTCGGCCAGATGACCGTCTGGCGGCGGACGCAGGGCCTGCCGGCGATCATCGTCGTGCCCACCGCGTCGTGAGCCTCCATTTCCCCGCGCGGCGGAAAAATCGCCGCCGCGCGTCGTCTCCCTCTTTGACATGACCGCCCGGCCTCTCGCGGAGCTGATCGACCGGCACGCCGCCGCGCTCGTGCTGTACGCGCGGCAGTGGTGCGGCACGCCCGAGGACGTGGTCCAAGAAGCGTTCTGCAAGTACGTGACGCTCCCGGCGGAACCGACGGACCCGGCCGCGTGGCTGTTCCGCGTCGTGCGGAACGCCGCGATGGACGCGGGCAAGGCCGCCCGCCGCCGCCGACACCGCGAGGAGCGGGTCGCAAGGGTCGAGTGGTTCGCCGAGGCGGAAGTCGATGGCCTCGATGCCGGGGCCGCCGTCGCCGCGCTGGCGTCGCTCGCCCCGGACCAGCGGGAAGTCATCGTCGCCCGGCTGTGGGGCGGGTTGAAGTTCGAGCAGATCGCGGAGGCGGCCGGGTGCTCGGTTAGCTCCGCGCACCGCCGGTACGAGGCCGGGATCGCCGCGCTGCGGGAAAGGCTGGGTGTCGCATGTCCGAAGACGTGATCGGCAAGTTAGGACGGTTCACCCCGACGGCCGTGGACCGCGACGCCCTACTGTTCGCCGCCGGCCGGGCGTCGGTTCGCCCGGCGAGATTTTGGAAGTGGGCGACCGGGGTACTCGTCCTGTCGCAGCTCGTCACGCTCGGCTTGTGGCTCGCGCCGAAGCCGGAACCGCCGCCGCCCGTCCCGGTGATTCCTTCCGTTCCGGTCGAAGAACATGCGATCCCGAAGGCCGACCCGTACAGCCTGTTGGCCCTGCGACAGAACCCCGAACCGCGAAGTTCCGCGAACGATTCCCCGACCGCCCCGCGGCCGCCGCTCCTGGCGTTCGCCCGCGACTTCCAACCATGACCGGAGTTGATCCATGCTTGTCCTGATCGCCTTGATGCTCGGCATCGCCGCCCCCCCCGCGCCGCCCCCGAAGGAAGCGCTCTGGGCTCCGCCGAAGGACGAGAAGCAGTACCGTAAGGTCGTCCGCGAACCGAAGGACGGCAAGCTGACCGTACCGCTCGTGCTGCACCCGACGGGCGTGAAAAAGCCGCTGTCGCGGTACTACCTGACGCCGCAGTACACGGAGATGAAGCCGGGCAACCGCGTGCCGACGTTCATGCGGGCCTACATGGAACAAGACCCGTTCTACGCCCGCGAGCTGCGCGAGAAGCGCGACCACCTGGGCGACCTCGTCCTCGAAGACCTCGTCGCGCAGATCAAGACCAACGGCGAACTCGGCACCGCCATGATGATCGGCGGGCTGGCGTACCGGCAACTCGACCGGGACCAACTCTTCTACACCCGCGGCCGGCCGCTCGGTGACGTGGACGAGGGAGCCCGCCAGCTCACGGCCGACTGGCAAATCTGGTTCAACCTCCGGGAGGACGGCATCGGCACGCTGCTGCCGGAGGTGCAGAAGATGCGCGAACACGCCACGCTCTTGAAGATTCGGATGCGGTACGAACTTGGGACCGGCGACTTCGACAAGGCCGTCTACACGGCCCGCACGTTCTACGGCCTGTCTTCCGCGTTCGAGTCGCACCCGACGCTCATCGGCCTGCTCGTCGGCATCGCCATTCAGTCGATCTGCACGGACGGGATCGAGGAGATGATCCAACAGCCCAACTGCCCGAACCTGTACTGGTCGCTGACCGAAATCCCGGCGAATGTGCTGAACAGCCGCGTGGCCCACGGCGGCGAGCGCATCCTCAGTGAGGTCATGTTCAAGCCGTTCCTCGAAGCCACCGGTCCGATGTCGGAGGAAGAAACGTTCCGCCAACTGAAGCTGTACGACGCGGCCGGGGCAATGACCGAGTTCATGAACACCACGGGCACGAGCCGCCTGAAGTACAACCTCGACGCGCCGATCCGCTCGACCGACAAGAAGAAGGTCGCC
Organism: Limnoglobus sp.; assembly: GCF_059499385.1. Taxonomy (NCBI): domain Bacteria; kingdom Pseudomonadati; phylum Planctomycetota; class Planctomycetia; order Gemmatales; family Gemmataceae; genus Limnoglobus; species Limnoglobus sp. The sequence continues at coordinate 271,752 of NZ_JCABYM010000106.1, forward strand.
GCCGCCCGCCAGTTGCTGACGGACACCGGCATGAAGCCGGATCGCGTGAAGACGTTCACCGACCTGCAGGCGATCATCACCGCCGACATCCGCCGGTACGAGCTGCTGCTCGACGAAATCCTCGTCACGAGTTCGCTACCGTTCCCGGACGCAATGAAGGTCGGCGACGCCGCCGAGAAGCGGGTCAAGGAAGAGGGCGGGCCGATCGCGCAGTTCTTCCTGCCGACCAACCGCAAGGTGGTGGCCGCCCAGGCACGGCTTCAGCAACGGGTCGCGTACCTCCGCGTCGTCGAGGCCGTCCGGCTGTACGCCCACGACCACGACGGCAAGCTGCCGGAGAAGCTCGCCGACTGCACCGTGCCGATCCCGCTCGACCCGGTGACCGGGAAGGCGTTCGAGTACGCCGTCAAGGACGGCGTCGCCACGCTGCACGGCGGCGTCCCCAGTTCCCAGCCGAACGACGCGATGGCGAACCGCCATTACGAGATTCGCGTGAAGAAATAGCGCCCTCGACAGCCGCCGTCCTGACTGCTATCACGCCGCGATTCGCGAAACCGGAGGACTCGGGATGCGCGTCGCGGCGGTCGTCGTTCTCGCCCTGTGCGGCTGCCAGGACAGCCGGTTCTTCCGCACCGCGCGGGGCTTCATCAACAAGCCCGTGGACGTGTCGAAGACGACGGAAGCGGACATCGCCGCCGCTGCCCGCGTCGATCAGGTCGGCCGACAAATCCTCGCCGCCAACCTCTTCTGCGGCGTGGACGCCGCGTTCCAGGTCGTCGGCGACAAGGAGCCGATCCTCTTCCACCGCGGCCAACAGAGCGTCTTCATCTCCGACTCCCTCGTGAACCAGTGCGCGACGGACGAGGAACTCGCGGCCGTTCTGTGCTCCGAACTCGGCAAGATGGTCGCGGAGAAGCGGAACGCCGCCCGCATGGGGTACGCCGACCCACTCATGAACCTGAACTTCGCCGGCAGCGGCGAGGCCGGCGGCATCACGGCCGACCAGTTCCGGCTCGCGGAGCTGGCCGAGCACGAGAAGCGGACGCCGAAGAAGGCCGTGGACAAGGTGCTGGCCGAATCGACCGACCCGCGGAAGATCGCCGTCGAGATGATGAAGACGACAGGGTTCGACGAGGCCCAGTACCCGAAGGCCGAGAAGTTACTGAAGGGGCTGAACAAGAACCGCGAGATGGTCAAGCAGCTCGACGGCGGCGCGGCGAAGCCGGAGTGGTCGAACTGACCTGGCCCGATAAGCACCCGGTCGGGCCTTGTTGTCTTATTCCCTCCCCCCTTGGGGGGGAGGGTTAGGGAGGGGGGTGAGCTTCCCACTCCCGGTGAGGATCGCGTCCGGGGAAGGGAGGTGGGGGGGGGGGGGCCCCCCCCCCCCCCCCCCCC
>NZ_JCABYM010000107.1:0-27796 GCF_059499385.1 Limnoglobus sp.
CATCATGCCGCAAGGGCGGGAGTTAGTGCAAGACCAGTTGTGAAACAGCCTCTAAGAGTAGGGCCGATTCAGACCGGCATTCAGTGAAGGGTCGGCCCGATGAGGCAGTGAAAACACGTTTTCACTGCCATCCTGTTTCACTGAATCATGTGCCATTGTCTCGGACAGAAGGGGGAGAAGGGTTGTCTTGTAAATCCAATAGGGATTCCCACTGATTGATTGACCAGAGGGACTTCTAAGAGAAAAAAGAAAAACACCCTGGTATCAAGCAGTAGACACACCGGGCTGGCAGACTCCACCTGTGACACGATGCACCATACTACCAGATGCACGATGACCAGTGCGGCAAGGGATCAGTGGCGTCTTATGCGATTGTTTTTGACTCCGCAAGGGGAGATCAGCCGTATGACCAGGACGTAACCCATCTCACTTTCGTGATTTGCAAGACCTGCCCGAGACGATCATCCCGAGCAGTGTGGTAGCCCCTGGTATGGGGGCATCGACACCCACTCTAATACTTGCCCGTTGCCTGGAAACTTTGCCAGCACTCACCGAGCGAACTCGGTGCATCCTCTGGCAAAGCCGCAGCCCGAGGGGTTGTCCTCGAATCTCTGCGGCGGGGCGATTAACCCCCGAACAATCTTTCGACCGTAATCCGTCGTACCGTCAGCTTTTCGCCCGCACTAACCCGGCGGACAATTTCCCCGTGACCTGGAGCAAAGGGTTGTTCTCGGAGTTGTTCCGTGCGCCGAGCCGCACACATCGTATGTCGGCAGGTTCAACACCCTGCCTGTTCCTGACCGTTTTTGACCCAAAAAGGCAGCTACTCCTTCAGGACCGTGGATTCCGTCCGATGACTCGCAACCACATAACTTATTTAACCACAAGTGGCAGATTTATTCAACTCCTTCATCAGTCCCGGCAGGCGTCCGCCCTCTCGGACCCTCCCGTTCGCCACCGAGTACAATCGCCCGTCAATCGCCCAGCGACCGGGACGCCTGCTAATGTAGTTCTCGGCTTCGTGTTTCGAGTCGAAATCCCGGACGTGCTTGTAGCCAATGATGTCCACCAGCTTCGCCGTCTCCCTCGCAATAACTTTGTGCAATCGAATCATGGAATAGATAAGTGTGTCGGTGAAATATTCGACGAATAATCTCCAGCCGAAGCTAATCTATTCCATGACACCAGACACGTTACTCAACATCGGCCATGCGGCCAAGATTCTCGACTTGACCACGAGGAGGGTACGGCAGTTGTGCGACTCGGGGCTGATGGCTTATACGACCACTCCAGGGAAGCACCGTCGGTTTACCATGCGGGAAATATGCCGGATGAAGCGTTTACTGAAAAAGTACCGCCAGTGGGGGTTGTTGCACTGATCCCTCGTGCCAATTGTCCAGTACCATCAGTCGAAGAATTGCTGGCGCAGGATAAACAACAGGGCATTACTTCTTCGGCGGTATGGGAGGAGCCTGGGGCGGTACGCCCTCAGAGTTTGGCTCTACTTTCGGCTCTTTCGGCTTCGGCATAATGTTAGGTATATTGTCCGAGGCGGGTATAATCGTCTGGTTTGTGTCAATGACTATTTCTCGTCTCGCTATCATGCAGTTAAGAACGGCATACACATCTTCCGAGCTGATGTTTTTCTCCCTCTTTATCTTATCCGCAAGTTTGTCAACTGTGTATTTTCCAGCTTCTGATTTAAGCACTGCAAAGACTTCTCGTTCAATCACTTCTGAGCCAGGGCGTGCCACGCAATCTCGTGTTCGGGGCAGAAAGCGTTGAATCATAAATTTGTCTTCTAATGTTCTCAGAATGAACATGTCACGTTCCATCTCAAACAGTATTTTCTTCAGCGCATCCTCTTCCAGATCTTCTTTCTCAATTTTGACACCTTTCGCAGAGGCAACCTCCGAGTTGTACGAATTGCGAATTTCATCCAGTGTCAAGCCCGTCCACTTTTCGTGCGAGTTGGTGTTCCTCACAAGAATGTCATATACCTTAACTGCCTTCCACGACTTCTTGGTTTCGTCGTCAAAGTCCCTGTATATCTTATCAATCGTTGCCTTCGTGCCCCACCATGTAGCTCCACAGGCAATTATGGCGACGATCAATGAGATGATGGCTATCACCGACGCCGGAGATTTCCATGATGCAGATTCTTTTGAAGTTGATTTCGAGGGGATGCTGACTACGGAAGGTGGGATTAGGAATAAGCAGCTTTGCGCTTCTAACTTCTCAGCAATCATTGCCGCAACATCCGCCTTCAGCATTTTTGAAGTAATCGGAAGCCCTAAATTCTTAGCGACGGTTTGCAGGGCTTCATCGGTCAGATCGCTTAGCTGTAGGACGATCACAGGTTCACCTGGGCCAGGATGTCGTGACTACAACCAACTCTAGCTAGATTCTAGACTAGGTTCAACTGTAAACTACGCTATCTGACGGACTTCGAATTCTAGACATTGGGCCGCTTCCCGAACAGTTCTTCCATCCTCTCCCGCTCCTTGATCGCAGCGTACAGCGTCGGACGGCTCACCCCGTACCGCCGGGCCACTTCCGCCTTCGGCACGCCGCCCTTGATCTGCTGCATGATCTCTTCCATCGGCAGCGTCACGAGCGGTCGCCCTTGCCGCCTGACCTTCTTCCTGGGCGTCCCCATCTGACGTATCACTCGGTTCACCGTATCCCGGTGCATCTGCCAGTCGGCCGCAGACACGGCCTCCAGATGTACGGCAAGGTTCGCCCACGAAGCCAGTGACCGGAAGGCGATCACGGACGATTTGTCGAGCTTCAGAGTTTCGACCATTTTTTTTACACCTGCTTTACAGGTTTTCTTGACGCCCGTTTTTACGGCTGTGTCAATCTAGTCCACTTTCTTTACAGTTTTCGGCGTTTTCCGTGACACCGCCTGGGGGGGGGGCACAACCTCCGCAATCCGCTGAGGACGCACCCGAGACAGCCACAATGAAGAACGAAGTCGCCACCCTGAAGGCCGAGATCATCACCAGCGAAGCCAGCTTCGGCAAGAAGACCCTGGAACACTACCGCCAGCAAGGGGAGCGGGCGGCGAAGCTCCGCAACCTCATCAAGACGGGGTGGGAGCAGGTCTGCAAGGAGATGGGGTTCACCACGCAGGCCGTGGGCAACTGGATTCGGCTCGCCGACAAGTGGGCCACCATTGAGGAGAAGGTGAACACCGGCGAAGTGAAGTCCCTCACCGACGCCCTGAAGGGGCTGCCGAAGTCCAAGTCCGGCCCCCGAGCCAAGTCCAAGCCGGAAGCGGGCACGCTCGATGCCGTCATCCTCGAAGCCCTGGAGCGGGCCGGGATCAAGACGCAGGTGAAGAAGGCGATCAGCTTCCTGACGTACTGCGGCGTCACCACCGACCACCTGGAAGCCCTGAAGACACGGCACACGGGCTTGCGGCTGGTCAAGTGACCTTCACCGAGGGCACGGACGCCCTTCCTTTTCCCACACCATCACCCTCACGGAGTACCCATTGTTCAAGTACATCGGTGCGAAGTCCCGCCTGTTGAAGACGCTCATCCCCGCCATCCTTGATGCCAACAAGGCTGAGTACCGGGAACCCTTCGCCGGGTCCGGGAAGGTGTTCACCGAGCTTCTGAAGCACCACCAGTTCGAGAAGGTCTGGATCAACGACAAGTTCCCGGCCGTGGCGTCCTTCTGGGCTGCCGTTCACCGCCACCCCGACGACTTGGTGAAGGAGCTGGGGAAGGTGAAAATGTGGCGGGACCAACCGATCAGCCTCGACGATTACACCGCCCGTCGCAAGGAAGCACTCGCCCTGGACCGGCTGCCGTCAGTGAAAACGGATTTGCTGTACCACGCCGTCAACCTGTTCGTGGTAATGATGCAGACGTTCGACGGGAACCTCTTGGCGGGCAGCCCGTCCCGCACCGTGGACCGCTGGCATGTGCCGAACTACGAGAAAAAAATCGTGGAACTCGCCGGGCACATGAACAAGTCGAAGACCACGATCACGGCCGGGGACTTCGAACCTTTACTGAGTGAAGGTGACGCCGTGGTGTACTGCGATCCCCCGTACTGGAGCCAGGGGGACGGGCTGTACCCGCACACCTTCACGGCGGACGACCACTTCCGGCTGAGCAAGGGGTTACGGAACTCGAAGTCCCGGTGGCTGGTGAGCTACGACGTGCATGACGTGGTTCTCGGGCTGTACTCGTGGGCGGACGTGGGGCGAGTGCGGATGGAATACTCTTCGTCCCGGAAGTTCTGGTGGGCGAAGGTGGAGCGGGTGAAGATCAAGTACAGCGCACAAGGCCGGAACAAATGGGCGGAAGAACTGCTGATCCGTGGGTGATACCCAGGCCCGGCGGATGACGGCGAAAGTCCATGCTGGTTCGGACCGGGAGCGGGAGCGATTGAACACTCGGCTTCGGGACACGGAAACCGAACTGGAGAAGTGGGAAGCCCTGACCGTGCCGCTTGACGATCAACTCGCCGAGGTACGGTCAAGACTGGCGGACTACCGAGCCAACATCGAGGCAACGGCGAAGGTACTCACGGGCAGTCACAACTTGCGGAAGGCCGAACTCGTCCGGCAGATGTTTTCCCAGGTCGTTTTGCACTTTGAGGCGATCCAGAAGGCGAAGATACGGGACTGCAAATTCCAACCAGAACGGACAGAGTTCCTGGCTGATCTTGAAGACGGTTCAGCTTCACGAACACGCCGAGCTTCTTCGCCTGGAGGCTGAGGCTGTCCGTGGACGGCTGGCTCTCGGTGATCGCGCTCGCCTCGCCGACCCAGTACGCGCTCGACGCCCCGCTGAGCTTCGGGAACTGAATCCGGCCGTTCGGCGGCAGCGCGACCTCCCGCGCCCCGGCGGCCGCGAACGCCTCGAAGTTCCGCTGCAGGTCGATCAGCTCGCCGAGCATTGCCGGCGGGATGAGGATGCCGCCGTCTTCCACGTCCGTGCCGAGGGCCTTCCGCCGCAGTCCGGCCCGGCGGCCGATCCAGTCGGCCTCGTCCGGGTCGTACTTCCCGGCCTGCGCGGTCATCTTCTGCCGCAACTCGTCGCGGAGCTTGTTCCCCTGCGGCTCGAACGCCGGCAGGTGCGCCGACGCCAGCGGCACGAGGAACGACTGCTGCCCGTGATGCGGCAGGAACCCGTACCCCTGGTAGAGGTCCCGCAGCTGGTTGTGCGTGTGAATCTCTTCCTTGGCGAACTCCGGGCCGACGAACCCGAGGGCGAACGCGGCCGCCTTCAGGACGGAGTACCCGGCCGAGTCCTGGCAGACCGGCCCGGCCGTGGCCCACGGGACCCGCCGGGCGACCGGCGCGGGCATCGCCTTCTCGACGGCGTGTGCCGTCTGCTGCTCGATGAACGAGACCAGCTCGTCGCGGGATTGGAACTTGTCGGTGCAGATCGCGGACATGGGAAACTCCCTGGTGAAAAGAGGTCAGAGAACAGAGGTCAGAAGTCAGAGATCATTCGGAACACAGCACGTCTTCATTCGACGTTGGCGCGGGCCGGACGAGTGCCGCCAGCACGTCGCCGGCGCGGTGGAACCGGCCGCCGCGGTCGTCGGGCAGCTGCCAGAGCCAGTCGCGGAACTTCGGGTCGCGGACCATCCCCTTCTGCAGCGCCACCGTCAGCGCGCCGGGGTTCTCCGGGATCGGGACCGCCGAATACTCCATCAGGTCCCACTCCTCGACCCGCAGGGCGAAGTTGTCCGCCGGGTAGTGCGCCCGTTGCACCACGGACGTCGGCATCCGGTACGCCTTCCGCGGCACGAACCCGATGGACCAGCCCCGCAGGACGCCCTGCTCGTACAGGCGGAACACGTCCTCGGCGAACTGCACCCGCTGGGCGAAGTGCGTCTCCGCGACCACCCGCCGCGGCTGCGGGTCGAGCCACGCGCACGTCCCGATCGGCGGGAACTGCGACCGGTTGTGCGCCCACAGCACGACCGGGTTCAGCAGGTACTCCTCGGCGTTCTTCAGCCCCATCGGGACGACCACGTCCCCGGCCCGGTCCGCGTCGATGGTCGTGATGACGCTGCGGACGAGCATCCTCTTCGCGTCCACCGTCAGCGTGTCGTTCGCCGGGTGAAGGCTGCGGAACCCGCCGCTCGGCAGCGCGCGGATGCCCGTGGGGTCGGCGCGGATGGCTTCAGTCATGGGAACACCAGGGGTCAGAGGTCAGAGGTCAGAGAACAGAAGTCAGTCGGTTGGCCGCGACGTGAGGCGGTCTACTTCATGTCCGAAGGCAGCATCGGGGAGTTGAACCGCTCGTCGAGGTACGGCAAGAGGCCCCGCGAGCGGCGGATCTCGTTGTAAGTTCGCAGGCCGAGCTTCGCGTCCAGCTCGTCGTCCTTCCGCCGCTGCTCCGTGTTCCGCGGCGAGCAGTCGGGGAACGCGATCACCACGTCCGGCCCGTACCGTCGCCCGAGGTCTCGCGTCAGCGCCTGGCCCATCAGGTCGAGCTTCGGCTGCACCGTCCCCTCGCAGAACATCACCCGCGCGCCGAACCAGATGTCCGCGCCCAGGCCGAGGTTCTCGACCAGCCCGGCGATCGGCGGCGGCACGCGGAACAGCGCGAAGATTTCGTCCCGCGTCATCTTCGCGCTGTTCAGGAAGTCCATCTCGGCCGGCGTCAGCGTCCACGGCGACGCCTTCAGCCCCTGTTCGAGGACCATCGGCCGGTGCCAGTTCTCGCGGCCGCCGAACTTCGCCTGCACCTTCTCCTCCAGCCGCTTCACCGTCTGGTCCGTCAGCGATTGCTCCGTCTGGAGCAAGACGCCCGGCCGCGGCCCGGCGAGGAACGTCTGATACCGCGACTTCAACAGCTCGACGTTCGCGTCGATGGTCAGCGCGTTCGCTTGCAGCGGCGACAGCCCGTAGTGCAGGTCGAGCGGGTTCGGGTACTTCAGGTGAATGATCTCGGCCGGGGAGAACGTCTCGGTCGCCGTGTTCGGGGCCGACACCTGGTACGCCTTCACGTAGTGCGTCGCGTCCGGGATCACCTTCACCCACGGCGTCGGCACGACCCAGATTTCGCCCGGCGTGTCCGTCCCCTGCATCGGCGCGACGTACCAGAAGCAATTCCCCGTCAGTTCGAGGTACACGACGGTGAGGTTCCACAGCTCCCACGCGGTCATCCACGGGTTCGGGTTGTCGAGCAGCCGGCAGAGCGGGTGCGTGTGCGGCAGCGCCGTCTGCTCGTGGTCCGCCTGCCCGGTGTTGAGGAACAGGTGCGGCTTCTGCTTCGCCACCTCCTGCGCGATGGCGTTGACGGCGGAATACACCCACGACTGGTAGTTGCGGAGCTGCTCGGCCGGGTCGTCCCGCCACCACCCGGCGGCCGGGCCGAACGGGTTGGCGAGCAGCGACGCGATCTTCGGCGCGACCGGCTTCTCCGGCCCGCCGCGGAGGGCCTTCACGGCGGCGGCGAGGCGGCGGACGACGGACATGGCGGACCTCCGACGGGTGATTCGTGTGAACCTTCCCCGCCAGGGGAAGGGGCTTCTTCTTGTTCCCTCCCCCCTTGGGGGGGAGGGTTAGGGAGGGGGGTGAGCGGGGCCGCGGGCTGAGGATTCCCTTCAGTGGTTGCACCCGCCGACCCCCCTCCCCGGCCCTCCCCCCCAAGGGGGGAGGGAGAAAAATCGACCTTGCGATACCCCAGGGCCTTGAGCACGTTCAGCACTTCCGTCCACGTCGGGAACGGCCGGCGGAAGTTCCGCCGGTACTCGTCGATGGCCCGGAGGAACTCGACCTCGTCGGCCGCGTAGTCGCTGCCGGGGTCGTTCTCGTGGACGCCGCCGGGCTTACGGGGCTTCGGCACCGGTCGTCCCTCGGCGTGTGACGTGACCGGGCCGGCGGTTGAGCAGTCTCGCGCGCGGCCGACCGGCCCGGCGGGCGGACGTGACCCGTCAACCCTCACTGTACTGTAATCTTGAACAGTAGTGAATTAAGATTCAGTTTGGAAATGTCAAATCAGAAATTGGAAAATTCTGGCGGGTCGCGCGGGCGGTACGGCGTGCGGCCGTTGTTCCGCCCCGATTCTGGGCTGAACAACGGCCGGTTGACGGCGGGTCGGCCTACTTCAGCTTGGTCGGCGCGCCGACGGCCTCGAGCGCCTTCTCGGCCGCCGGCACGTCCTTGTCGAGCATCGTCTTCACCGCCGTCGTCACGTCGGCCAGGGCCTTCGCCGCGCTCGCGAGCAGCTCCTTCTGCGTGCCGGTCGGCTTCACGATGGCGCTCTGGTGCGGCCGGGCCGCGCCGCTCACGGCCGAGCGGATCGACTCCGGCACGTTCTCGTTGCGGGCCGCCAGCACGTTGTCGCCGTCCAGCGCCCGGCGGATGACACGGAGCTTCTCGCCCATGTCGAAGAGCATCTTCTCCGCGGCGGGGGCGTCCTTCGGGGCCAGCTTCAACGCCTTCTTCATCTCCTCGACCTTCGCGGACAACTCCGTCACGGCCGCGGCGGTCGCCGTGAGCCGCCGTTGCAGTTGCTTCACGTCCTTGTTGAACGCGGCGATGGCGGCGTAGTCTGCGGCCGTCAGCGTAGCCAACGGGTCCGGCTGAACCAGGAAGCTCACCTGATCGGTCAACGGCTTCGTCTGCCCGGCTGCCTTTTGGAAGAGCTGCACCTTGTACGCCCCCGGCGTGACCATCAGGCCGAACCCGCCCTGGTCCGCGTCCGGGTTCGTGCCGGTGTCGCGCAGGTACCACGTCACCCGATGCACGCCCTCGCCGGTCGGGCAGGAGAGCCGCGCGATCACGGCGTCTTCGCGGTCGGTGATCGTCAGCACGTTCGTCGTCGGCTCCTCTTCGGCCTCCGCCCGCAACTCGTCCTTCGTCGGGTAGGGCACGGGCTTGTTCGCCTTCTCCGCCTCCTTCTCCGCGTCCTTCCGCTTCTGCTTGCGCGTCTTCGGCGACTCCTTGATTTGCACCGTGAACGTCGCGCCGAACGGCGGGTTCTCCGCGGTGTAGAACGATTCGCCGAGGAACGCCTTCCCGCCGCCGCCGAACGGGGCGTTGCGGACGTACTGGACCGTTTCCTTCACCGGGAAGATTTCCGCCGCCCGCGACGGCGTCGCGCTCACCGCCCGCATCGGGCTGAAGTCGTCGATGACGTAGATGCCGCGGCCGAACGTGCCGACGACGAGGTCGTCGTTCGCCTTCTGGATGACGAGGTCCTTCACCTGGATCGTCGGCAGCCCGTTCCGCAGCCGGTGCCACTTCTTGCCGCCGTCGAACGTGACGTACAGCCCGAACTCCGTGCCGCAGAACAGTAGGTTCGGGTTCACGTGGTCTTCCGCGAGGCAGTAGACGCTGCCGCGTTCGGGCAGGTCGCCGCTGATCGCGGCCCACGTCTTCCCGGCGTCGGTGGACTTCATCAGGTACGGCTTGAAGTCGGCGTTCTTGTGGTTGTCGAACGCGGCGAACACCGTCCCGGCCGCGTGCTGCGACGCGACCAGCTTGCTCACGTAGGTCTTCTCCGGCACGCCGGGGAACGCCTCGACCTTGCGCCAGTTCGCGCCGCCGTCGTCGGTGATTTGAATCAGGCCGTCGTCGGTGCCGATGTAGATCAGCCCTTCCTTCATCGGCGACTCGGCGAGAGCGACGCAGTTGCCGTAGAAGCTCGTCGAGACGTGCTTCGACACGGCGTCCGGCCCCCACACCTTGCCCATGACCGGCAGCTTGTCGCGGTCGAGCTGCCGCGTCAGGTCCGGGCTGACGGCCTTCCACGAGTCGCCGCGGTCGTCGCTGCGGAACAGCTTGTTCGCCGCGAAGTACAGCCGCTTCGCGTCGTGCGGGCTGATCGTCAGCGGCGAGTCCCAGTTCCACCGCAACGGCGGTTCGCCCGGCCCGGTCTGCGGCTGGATGTCCACGCGGTTGCCGGTCTTCCGGTCGTACCGGCAGAGGCCGCCGTACTGGTACTCGCCGTAGACGGTGTTCGGGTCGGTCGGATCGACCTTGCAGTGGAACCCGTCGCCGCCCTGGACGACGAACCAGTCGCCGTTGGTGATGCCGTGGCTCGACCGCGACCGGACCGGGCCGCCGAGCGTGTAGTTGTCCTGCGTGCCGCCGTAGACGTGGTAGAACGGGCCGCTCGCCGGGTTCTGATCGACGCCGATGTCGTAGAACTGCGTGACCGGCAGGTTCGACTTGAAGTGCCACGTCGCCGCCTTGTCGAAGCTCTCGTAGATGCCGCCGTCGCACCCGACGAGGTAGTAGCTGGGGTTCTTCGGGTCGATCCAGATGCAGTGGTTATCGACGTGCTTGCTCGCCTCGCCGAGGTTGCGGAGCGTCGCGCCGCCGTCGTCGGACACCTGGTTGAAGACGTTCATCACGTAGAGGCGGTCCTTGTTCACCGGATCGACGACGAGGTGCGAGTAGTACTGCGCCTGCGCGTCGAACGGGTTGCGGCGGGACCACGTCAGGCCGTTGTCCGTGCTGCGGAAGATGCCGCCGGACTTGTCGGCCGTCTCGACGATGGCGTACAGCGTGTCCGGGTCGGTCGGCGCGACCGCGAGGCCGATGCGGCCCACGTCGCCGCCGGGGAGGCCGCCGCCGAGCTTCCGCCACGTCTTGCCGCCGTCCGTGCTGCGGTGGACGCCGCTTCCCGGCCCGCCGTTGATGAGCGTCCAGACGTGCCGCCGCCGCTGGTAGCTCGCGGCATGAATGATGTCGGGGTTCCGCGGGTCGAGGACCACGTCCGTGACGCCGGTGTTCTCGTCGACGGACAGGACCTTGTTCCACGTCTTCCCGCCGTCGGTCGTCTTGAACAGCCCGCGGTCGCCGCCCGGCCCCCAGAGCGGGCCTTGCGCCGCGACGTACACCACGTTCGAGTCCCGCGGGTCGATCAGAATCTTGCCGATATGCTCGCTCGTCTTCAGCCCGACGTTCGCCCACGACTTGCCGCCGTCGGTGCTCTTGTACACGCCGTCGCCGTAGGCCACGCTCCGCTGGCTGTTGTTCTCCCCGGTGCCGACCCACACGACGTTCGGGTTCTTCGGGTCGAGGGTGACGTACCCGATGCTGTACGAGCCTTCGTTGTCGAAGACGGGTTGCCAGCTGGTTCCCGCGTTGACGGTCTTCCACACGCCGCCGCAGGCGACGGCGACGAAGTACTTCGCCCGGTCCGTCGGATCGACGGCGAGGCCGACGACGCGGCCGGACGTGATGGCCGGGCCGATGCCCCGGAGCTTGAACGCGCCGAGCGGCGGCGGCTTGTCGGCGGGCGGCTGGGACGGCGTGAGCGCGAGGGCGAGCACCAGGGACGCGAGCATGAACGGGCCTCGGAGGTGAAAGAAGGGGATGAAGCGATGATAGGCGCGCACCGACGCGGCGGCGACCGTCGGCCGGACCCATACAATTACCTTTCCCACCTGGACGGGTCGTTTGGAACCCGGAGCGGAAGCGATGGGGTGTTGGACATTCACCCCATCGCTTCCGCTCCGGGTTCTACAAGCAGCAGTGGCCTTCGGAACCTGACATGAGACTGGCGTTTTCCACCAATGCGTACCTGAACCACTCGTTCGCCGAGACGTGCCGGCGGCTCGCGGAGATCGGCTACCGCGGCGTCGAGATCATGGCCGACGTGCCGCACGCCTGGCCGGCGTACCTGCTGCCGGAGCAGAAGGACGGCATCCGGGCCGCGCTCCAAAAGCACCGGCTGAAGATCTCGAACGTCAACGCGTTCATGATGCACGCGGTCAACGACCCGCGGCAGAAGTATTGGCACCCGTCCTGGATCGAGCCGGACGCGAACTACCGGCAAATCCGCATCGACCACACGACGCGGGCGCTGACGCTGGCGAAGGAACTTGGCGCGCCATGCATCACGACGGAACCCGGCGGCCCGCTCGAAGGCCGGCCGTGGAAGGACTGCCTGAAGCTGTTCGTGGAGATGCTCAAGCCGGTGGTGGCGCACGCGGAGAAGGTCGGCGTGCCGCTGCTCGTGGAGCCGGAGCCGGACCTGCTCATCGAGACGGCCGACCAATACCTGGAGTTCGCCGAGCACTTCGACACGCCGTTCCTGGGCCTGAACTTCGACATCGGCCACTTCTATTGCGTGAAGGACGACCCGGCCGCGACGGTGCGGAAGCTGGCCCCGCTCATCCGCCACGTCCACCTGGAGGACATCGCGGCGACGCGGGTTCACCACCACCTGATCCCCGGCGAGGGGGTGATCGACTTCGCCGGGACGCTGGCGGCGCTGAAGGAGGTCGGGTATCAGGATTGGGTGACGATCGAGCTGTACACCTGCCACGAGAACCCGGACGCGGCCGCGAAGACGGCCCGCGAGCGGGTGCTGAAGATCGCGAAGGGCGTGGGGGTGGAGTTCTAAAATAGAGCCGCCGGCTTGCCGGCGGGGTTTTGAGACGCCCAAAACCCCGCCGGCAAGCCGGCGGCTATATGAAATCGGGCGTTACACGTTCGCGAACTCGAAGTCGCTGATCCGCACGCGGGACTTGCCCGCCGCCGGCTTCACCGTCCCCGATCCCTTCGGCTCGGCGTGCTTCACCAGTTTGCCGTCGGCCATGTGGAAGATCTTGTCCGCGTACCCTTCCAGCCGGTGGTCGTGGGCCACGACGATGACCGTCGCCCCGCGGAGTTTTGCGCACTCCTTGAGCAGGTCCATCACCGCCTGGCCGTTCTCCCAGTCGAGGGCGCTCGTCGGCTCGTCCGCGAAGATGAACGACGGGTTCTTCACCAGCGCGCGGGCAATCGCGACCCGCTGCTTCTCGCCGCCGGACAGCGCCTGCGGCCGGAGGTCGGCCCGGTGCGACAGCCCGAGTTGGCCCAGCACGTGGTCGGCCCGCTTGCGGGCCTCCCGCTGGCTCGCGCCCTCGCCCCATTGCAGCACCACTTCGAGCTGCTGCCGGGCGGTGAACGCCGGGAACAGGTTGTACCCCTGGAAGATGTAGCTGCAGTGCCGCAGGCGGAACTTCTCCATCTGCGCGTTGGACATCGACCACACGTCCTGGCCGTTCGCCGTGACCGTGCCGCCGTCCGGCCGCAGGAGCGCGGACAGCACCGCGAGCAGCGTGCTCTTGCCGCTGCCGCTCGGCCCCATGAGGAGGTTGAGTTCGCCCTTCTGGAACTCGATCGACACGTCCTTCAAAGCGAACGTCTTGGTGCCGCCGGTGCCGAAGCTGCGGGTCAAGTTCTCTCCCACCAGGACCGGGCCCTTCGGGGTTATGATCGTCGGCAATTTCGTCGCGAAGGGGGTCGGCTCGTTCGGGGTCGTCCAACGGTTGACGAGCGGCAGGCGGGAGAAGAATTGGGTCAACTTCTGCATCTGGGGAGTACCTCCGTGAACAGGGCGGTCCGGGAAGTGCGCCGGCGCTGCCGGTCGCACACATGGCGGGAGGGTGGCAGCCCGAGTCACTCCTTTCGGATTCGCAAGCACCGTGTTCCGAGAGGAACAACTCGGGCGGCCTGACTTGCGCGGGTGGAATGCGGACTGTTTGATCTTAGCTAAAATGGGGAAGGATTCCGGGGTTGGCAACCGGTAAGGCCCGATTACCCAACAAAAATAACCGTCAAAGGAGATACAAATTACCAATTTGCGCCAGAGAAAGAAATCGGATTCACTTGACGGGCGAAAATCATCGGGACAGGTAAAATATACAAAGACCTGACTTCCGAAGTCCGGCTTCGACTTCGGAAGTCGAGCGGGCCAGCGCGCATCCTGAGAAGTAGAAACGCCCCCGCGGGGAATCGACTTCCGAAGTCGAAGCCGGACTTCGGAAGTCACCCCCCCGAGCGTCGGCGCTTCCTGCGACCCTCTGGGAATCACCCCACGAGCTGCTTCACCGGCTTGCCCGTCGGCACGAGTTCGATCGGCCGGCCGTCCTGCGTCTTGTACCACGTGTGCAGCGGCACGCCGAGCGTGTGGTAGATCGTCGCCGCCAGGTCCTGGGCGTACACCGGACTGTCCGTCACGAACTCCGCGTTCGCGTTCGTCTGCCCGACCACCTGCCCGCCCCGGACGCCGCCGCCGGCCATGAGCGCCACCCCGGCGGACGCCCAGTGGTCGCGGCCGGCCGTCGGGTTCACCTTCGGCGTCCGCCCGAAGTCGCCGAACCAGACCACCAGCGTGTCGTCCAACAGCCCCCGCGCCGCCAAGTCGTCGAGCAGCGCCGACAGCCCGCGGTCCACCTTCGGCAGCAGCCGGTCCTTCAGGCTCTTGAAGTTGTTCGTGTGCGTGTCCCAGCCGCCGTCGGCGATGGTGACGAACTGGACGCCGCCCTCGATCAGCCGGCGGGCGAGCAGGCACTGCTGGCCGAACGTCGTCTTGCCGTACCGTTCCCGCACCTTGTCCGGCTCGGCGGCGATGTCGAACGCCCGCTTCGCCGCCGGGGACGTGATGATGCCGTGCGCCTTCTCGTAGAACTCGTCGCGGGCCTTCACCACGCCGGCCGAGTTCTCGACGCCCTTCTGGTACGTCTCCAGGTCGTTCAGCATGTCGTACCGCCGGTCGAGCCGCTTGCGGGCGTCGTCCCCGGTGACGGACAGGTCCCGCACGGCGAACCGCGGGGCGGCCGGGTCTTCCCGCACCACGAACGGGTTGAACTCGTCGCCGATGAACCCGGCGATGCCGCCGTTGAACCGCTGGTCGATGGCGTTGCCGAGCTGCACGAACGGCAGCATCCCGTTGACGTACCCCCGCTCCTTCGCGACGACCGACCCGAAGCACGGGAACGGCAGCGAGGCGTTGAACTTGTGCCCGGTCATCATGATCGCGTCGGCGACGCCGTGGCTGCCGTTCTGCGGGTCGTGGCCGCGGATGAGGCCGAAGGCGTTCGTGCGGGCCGCGAGCATCGGCAGCGGGTCGGCGAACCGGACGCCGGGCAGTGTGGTCGGGATCGTGCCGAACTCGCCGCGGATTTCGGCCGGCGCGTCCGGCTTCGGGTCGAAGCTGTCGATGTGGCTCGGCCCGCCCTGCATCCAGAGGAGGATGCACCGCTTGGCGGTGGCCGGCTTCTTGCCGTTCTCCGTGGCACGCAGGTACGTCGGCAGCGTCATTCCGAGGGCGGCGAGGCCGCCGACCTGGAGGAACGTCCGGCGCGAAGGCGTGGAGCAGTCGGCCGTGCGGCCGGTGGCGAGGGTGAGCATGGTCGAGACGCCCGGAAGGGGTCGGCGGGGTAGGAGTCTCAAGCATCGGCGACGGCGGGGCGGATGTCAACAGAAATATGCGGCCGACCCCAGGGGCCGCCTGCCACCGAATCCGTCATCGGCTGCCAAAGCCGGAAGCAGATAATTATGAAGAACGCTTGAGGAAGTGAGAAAATGTGCTTGCCCCAGGGTTCTGGGGGCGGATAAGATCGGATTTGTTTCCACGTTGTCGGCATTCCTCACCCGCCGACACCACGAACTGGTTCCGCTTTATCTGCCCTTTTTCTCCTCATGAAGGAGGCTGTCATGCCTCGGTTTCTCCGCCGGCGAGGGTTCACCCTCATTGAACTGCTGGTCGTGATCGCGATCATCGCGATCCTGATCGGGCTCCTGCTCCCGGCCGTGCAGAAGGTGCGGGAAGCGGCCGCCCGCACGAAGTGCCAGAACAACTTGAAGCAGCTCGCGCTCGGCGTCCACAACTACGAAAGCTCCTACGGCAACCTCCCGCCGGCCGGTGTCGGGTACGGGATGTGCGCGTCCGCGGTGAACGGGACGGGCGACACTGTCATCAAGAACATGAGCGGGTGGGTACTGGTCCTGCCGTACATCGAGCAACAAGCACTGTACCAACAGCTCGACCAGAAGCTCGCGTTCTGCGACGTGACGCAGGACAACGGCGGAGCGGTTCGCAACAACAACGGGACGCTGGCCGGCCCGTCACCGACCGTCAACATGCCGCTGATGAACACGCCGATCTCCATGTTCATCTGCCCGTCGGACAACGGCGGCCGGATCAGCACCGGCCAGGCTTCGCCGAACCGGTACGGGGCTACCAGCGCCCTGCCCGGCCAGCGGACCAACTACGACTTCATTACCGTTACGAACAGTGACTTCAACACATGCAACTGGTGGCGGACGGCGGCGGTCAACCAGAAGTACTTCTTCGGCGAGAGTAGCAAGACGAAAATCACCGACGCGAAGGACGGGTCGTCCAACACGTTCATGGTCGGCGAAACGACCGTCGAGCCGTACTGCAACGGGTGGGCTCCGGTGTGGGGTTACCGCGGCTGGGTACAAACCGGCCTGGACCCGCAGAAGACGACGTCCGGCCAGGGCATCAACGACTGGACCTACAACGCCGCGTGGACCACGTGCGGCCAGCCGGGCGGCCCGAACCCGCCGCGGGTCGGCCGGCTGGGCGACTGGGGCCGGGTCGGCAGTCAGCACACCGGCGGGGCGCAGTTCGCCATGGGCGACGCTTCCGTCCGGTTCGTCCGGGAAACGATCCCGGCGACGGTGCTGCGGCAGTACTCGCTGATCTCCGACGGGTCCGTCCCGCCGAGCCTCGACAACTGACCGCCGGCCGATACCATCGACGACACCCTCGCGGGTCGGGTTCCACGCCCGACCCGCTTCGTTCTCCCCCTCACGTTCAACTCCCGGAGGCTTCCATGCGGTTGATTTGTTTGACGGTGACGCTAACGGCAGTGGCCCTGGCGGCCGGGTGCGGTGGCGGGGCGGTCCCGACCATTCCGGTGAACGGCGTGGTCACGATGGACGGGAAGCCGTTGGACAACGCCGCGGTCACGTTCTACGCCGAGGCCGGCGGCATCGGCGGGTCCGCCCGGACCGGCAGCGACGGGAAGTTCGTCGTCACGGGCGGGACCGGCAAGTCGCAGGGCCTCGCCCCCGGCAAGTACAAGGTGACGGTCAGCAAGATGAAGGCCATGATCTCGGAAGACCAGGTCGGGGCCGTCACCGACGCCGACATCAAGAACGACCTGCCCGCGATCTACAGCAACCCGCAGCAGACGAAGCTCTCGTTCAGCGTCACCGGGGACGGCAAGCCGATCGAGATCGCGCTCGAGTCCAAGCCGAAGTAGTGAGGTTTTGACCGTGACCGTCCCCCGCCCGCCGCGATTTCGCGGCGGGCGGCGTTGTTTCCTCGCCGCCCCTTCCCCGCCGGCCTAAAGTGACCCTGCCTGGAATCACCCCGCACGAGGACTCACTCATGGCTCACACCCTCCCGACGCTGCCGTATGCGTTCAACGCCCTGGAGCCGCACATCGACGCGCTGACGATGGAAATCCACAGCCAGCGGCACCACAAGGCGTACGTGGACAACCTCAACAAGGCGCTCGACGGCAACGCCGACCTCCAGAAGCACGACATCGTGAGCCTCCTGCGGAACATCAAGACAGTGCCGGAGAGCACCCGGCAGGCCGTCGTCAACAACGGCGGCGGCCACCACAACCACTCGCTGTTCTGGGAGGTCATGGCCCCGAACGCCGGCGGCGAGCCGACCGGCGAGATCGGCGACGCGATCAAGGCGGCGTTCGGCGACTTCGCGAAGTTCAAGGACGCCGTCAAGCAGAACGCGCTGACGCAATTCGGCAGCGGGTGGAGTTGGCTGATCTGGAACGCGGCCGCGGGCAAGATCGAGGCGGTCAAGAAGCCGAACCAGGACAGCCCGCTGATGGACGGCAACGTGCCGCTCTTGGGCGTGGACGTGTGGGAACACGCGTACTACCTGAAGTACCAGAACAAGCGGCCGGACTACGTGGACGCGTGGTGGAACACGGTGAACTGGAAGAAGGTCAACGAGCTGTACGCCAACGCGAAGGCGGGGAAATAGTTGGTAGTTGGCAGTTGATAGTTGGTAGTTTGAAGCCAAGACCTTCGCCGGTCAGGTCTTTGGCTCGGAACTACCAACTGCCAACTGCCAACTGCCAACTACTTGCCCTTGCACCCCTCGGTACGGCCGCTATGCTCGCGGCCGAAACCGGGGGGTTGGTCATGCGCCGCACGTTGTTCGCACTCGCTCTCGTCTCCACACTCGCGGCGACCGGCTGCCACCGGGACAAGTACAACCTCGCGGCCAAGTTCGAGGAAGATTACGTCCTGCCGCCGGACGAGGCCCGGTTCAACAACCCGCCGGAGTCCGGGTACAAGCGGCCGGCCAAGAAGCGGGAGACGGACGTGCGGAACGGCCCCGGCTTCGGCAGCGGGCCGGGCACGAACAACTTCTCCAACACCGGCGCGCCCAACGGCGGCCGGTAACGTCACCGCGGGCCGGCCAGCAGCTCGCTCAGCTCGCCCAGGCCGACCGGCTTGACCAGGTGGCCGTCGCACCCGGCCGCCCGCGTCCGCTCCCGGTCCGCGTCCTGGCCCCACCCGGTCAGCGCGAAGATCGCCACGCCCCGGCCCCAGTCCCGCTCGCGAATCCGCCGGGTCGCGTCCAGCCCGTTCAGCCGCGGCATCCCCACGTCCATCAGGATCACGTCCGGGCGGAACCGCTCGGCCTGCTCGACCGCGTCCAGCCCGTCGTGGGCCGTCGCCACCTCGTTGCCGACCAGCCGGAGCATGTCGGCCATCGACGCGGCCGCGTCCCGGTTGTCGTCCACCACCAGGATGCGGCGGTCCCGCACCGGGTCGGCGTCCGCCGCCGCCGGGGCCGCCTCGGACGTGGCGGCGGCGAGCGGCAGCCGGACGGTGAATTCGCTGCCGAGGCCCGGCCCGTTGCTGGCCGCCGTCACCGTGCCGCCGTGCATCTCGACGAGGCCCTTCACCAGCGCCAGCCCGATGCCGAGGCCGCCGGTCGCCCGCTCGACCGACCGGTCCACCTGGGAGAACATCTCGAAGACGGTCGGCAGGGCGGCGGCCGGGATGCCGATGCCGGTGTCCCGGACGGTCACCACGGCGGCGTCCCCGTCCCGGCGGCCGCGGAGGTGGATGCGGCCGCCGGGCGGCGTGTACTTCGCGCTGTTCGTCAGCAGGTTGCTGAGGACCTGCGCGATCCGCGTCAGGTCGGCGTCCAGGACGAGCGGGTCCGGCGGGAGGAGGACGGTCAGCTCGTGCCCGGCCGCGTCGATCGCCGGGCGGGCCGCCTCGACGGCCGCCTGCACCGCGTCCGCGACGCCGACCCGCGCCCGGCGGAGGGCCATCTTCCCCTGGTTGATCCGGGACACGTCGAGCAGGTCGTCGATCAGCCGGACCATGTGCTCGAGTTGCCGGGCCATCATCGCCTGGGCTTCCTCCCGCTTGGCCCGCTCGGCGGAGAGGCGGATGACCTGCAGGCCGTTGCGGACCGGGGCGAGCGGGTTGCGGAGCTCGTGGGCGAGCATGGCCAGGAACTCGTCCTTGCGGCGGTTCGCCTCGACGACGGCGGCCTCGGCCAACTTCCGGTCGGTCACGTCCCGCAGGGAGGCGAAGTACGCCGGCGCGTCCTGCCAGCGGATTTGCACGGCCCGCATCTCGGCGACGCGGCCGCCGGGCAGGTCCACCTCGGCCGCCGGCCCGCCGACGACCGGGATGCCGAATACCTGGCCGACCAGCGCCGCGGCCGGCCGGCCCATCAACTCGGCGGCGGCCGGGTTCGCGTACAGGATGCCGCCGCACCGGGACACGACCAGTACGGCGTCCGCCCCGGCCTCCACCAGGTCGCGGAACGGGTCCACCGTCGTCCGTGACGGGTCGTCGTCGGCCATCGGGTTCAACCTTGGGGAACTCAGGGCACCGGCCGGCCGCCGATCTCCTCGCCGCCCGGCGGGATGTAGGCGAACTGGCCGGCCAGGATGCCGGAAACCTGCCGGAACGGGCCTTGCACGTGCAGCCCGGTCCCGTCGATCACGTACTCGCGGATGTCCTTGTCGTGGGCCGACCCCCGCATCTTCAGCACCGTGATCCCCCGCCGCATCTGGCCGTGCATCTCGACGTACCGCAGCAGGATGATCGAGTCCGTCGTCGTCGAGATGTGCGTCTCGGTGATCGACGTGCCGCCGAGCAACGAGGAAGTCGTGGCCGTAAACAGGCCGGGGACCTCCTTGTGCTTGACGAACGACACGAGGCCGATGACGAACTCCCGGAAGCTCTTCACCGGGGCGACCCGCTCCAGGGCCGAGAAGCTGTCCACCGCCACCCGGTCCGGCTTGAACTCGTCGATCGTCCGCTTCATGGAAATCAGGTGGTCCTCCAGCGACGCCGCCTCCGGGTACGTGCAGACGACCTTCAGCCGCCCGTCCTTCTCCATCGCCGCGAAGTCCACGCCCCACCCGGTCGCGTTGCGGAACAGTTGCTCGCGGCTCTCCTCGAACGCGAACAACAGCGACCGCCGGCCGGCCTTCAGGAACTCGGTCGTGATGAGCGTCTTCCCCGTCCCGGTCGGGCCGGACACGAGGATGATCGAGTCCCGGAAGAACCCGCCGCCGCACATCGCGTCCACGGCCGTGTTCCCGGAACTGATCCGCGCGTCGGACGACTTCTGCTTTAACTCCAGCGCGGACAGCGGGATGACGACGACCCCCTCGCCGGGGACGATGGTGAACGGCCACTCGCCCTTCTGGTGGCCGGTGCCGCGGAACTTCAGGATTTCCAGCGTCCGCCGGCGGACCTCGTCCTCGAGTGTGTTCCGCAACACGACGACGTTGTCCGAGACGAACTCCTCGACGCCGAACCGGGAGATCGGGCCGTGGTCCTCCGTCCGCTCGGCGGTGATGACGGCGGTGACGCCGGCCTTCCGCAGCGCCCGCGCGATGCGGAACAGCTCGGCCCGGATGGTGGCGGCGTGGTCGAGCTGGGCGAAGATGCCGCCGAGGGAGTCGAGGACGACCCGCCTCGCGCCGATCTTGTTGACCGCGTGGTCGATCCGGACGAGCAGCGCGCCGAGGTCGTAGTGGCCGGCCTCCACCTGGGTCGTGCCGGGGTCCGGCGACCCGTCCACGAACGCCCACTTGCCGGCCGCCTCCCAGATCGGGATGTCCCACCCGAACCCGGACATGTTCCGGCGGATGTCGTCCGGCGGCTCCTCGAACGTGACGAACACGCCCGGCTCGTTCGCCTTGAGGATGCCGGCCGCCAGGAACTGGGCGGCGATCACCGTCTTCGCGCTCCCGGACGTGCCGGACAGGAGCGTCGCGCGGCCCTTCGGCAGGCCGCCCTCGGCGATCAAATCGAACCCCTCGATTTCCGTCCGCAGCTTCTCGATCCCGCGCTCCGATGCCGTCACCATCACCGCGCTCCCCCTTTCGCGCCGTTGCCGTTGGGGTTCAGCCGCAGGTCCAGGCCGAGGAGAACCCGTTCCGTGTCCGACAGGTCGCCGATGATCCGGCGGATCGGGACCGGCAGTTCCTTGACGACCGTGGGGGTGGCGAAGATTTTCTCGTCCTCGGCGAGTTGCGGCCGGTCGAGCACGTCGATGACTTCGAGTTCGTACCGGCCGCCGAGTTCGTCCTCGCAGAGCTGCCGCAGGTTGGCGATGGCCGCCAGCGACCGCGGCGTCTGCCCGGTGACGTAGAGTTTGATGACGTACTTATCCATGCGTCCCTCGCGGGGCGGGCGGCGGTCCGGGGTACGGAAGTCGGGCGGCGACACGTCCGTGGTCGAAAGAACGGCCGCGCGGTGACCCCGGTGGGTGCGGGGATCGACGTGTGGGGAAAGGGTGCGGCCAGAGTGCCTCTAGCCTATCGGCCGTCCGGACGGGGTTCAATCCGATTCCCGCGGAATCCGAGACTTTAGCCCGATCCTCGCGCCGGCCCGGAATCGGGCGTGACGGAGCGGCGCGACCACTACCGCCTAACCCTTTCCCGCCGCCGGTCGGCGAAGGTGTGCGGTCCGGCCGCACGGTGCGGGCTGCGCCCGTCGCGCGCGTCCCGCCGGCGGGACGGCCCGCGCCGGTTGGTCCGCGACCGCGTTCGCCGGTCCCGGCTCGAAACCGCGAAATCCCCGACAAGCGGCGGCCGGTCGCGTCGATCCGTAGGTGCAGGATCGAAGCCTCGTATGCGTTGTCGGAGTTGTCCCATGAAGCGCACCGCCGCCGCCCTCGCGATGTTGGCCGCGTTCCCGGAAGTGGCCCCCGCCGCGGAGCTGCCGAAGTTCGAGATCCCCCGGCTCGGCATCTTCCGCAAGAAGAAGGAAGACCCGCCGGCCACGCCGCCGCAACAACAGCCCGCCCCCGCGCAACCGGACACCAAGCCGGCGAAGGTGACGGCCGTGGACGCGCTGAAGGCCGACCGGGACGAGAAGAAGCGGCTGGCCGCGGCCGAGGCGTTGCGCTCGGCCGACCCGCGGACCAGCCCGGATGTGCTGCCGGCGCTGACGACCGCACTCCAGCAGGACCCGTCCGCGGCGGTGCGGGCGGCGGTGGCGGAGACCATCGGGAAGTTGAAGCCGGTGTCGGCGGAGGCCGGGGCGGTGCTGGAGGCGACCGTGGCCGGCGACCCGGCCGCGGCGGTCCGGAAGGCGGCCCAACAGGCGCTGTGGGAGTACCACCTGAACGGCTACCGGTCCGCCGCGGCGAACGCGGCGATCCCGCAGACGGCCGAGCCGCCGCTCGCGAAGCCGAAGGCGATCCCGGCGAAGCCGGCCCCGCCGGTCGTGCTGACGAGCAAGACGCCGACCGCGCCGACGCCGGCTCCGGCGGTGGCGACGCCGGTTCCCGCGCCGCGGCCGATCACGACCGGCATCGGCAAGGGGGCGATCTACCCGCAGACGGTGGAGCCGCCGCTGGCGAAGCCGAAGGCGGAGAAGGTGGACGTGAAGCCGCCGACGGTGAAGGTGGACGCGCCGCCGCTGACCCCGCCCGCCGCGGCCGTGCCCGGCATCCCGACGCCGATGCCGCCGAGCGACGCCGCGCCGGTGAGCGTGCCCGTGCCGCCCGCGCCGTCGGGCGTTCCCACGATCCCGCCGCCGGGAAAGTGAGGGAAACGAAGAACCCACCCGTCGAAGCGACGGGTGGGCTTTTTGTCGTTGCTATTCAAATCTTGTCTTTTCTGACTCCTGATCCCTGTCCCCTGACTCCTATTTCTCGGCCGGGAACACCACCGACCGGCCGTACGTCGAGCCGATCGGCATCCGCGGCGTGAACGTGTTCGGGTACTTCGTCGATTGGAACGACGACGTGTTCGGCAGCGTACTGAACCCGGCCTGCGAGGTCGGCGGCGTCGCCCGGCGGCCGAGCAGGTTGTTGAACGTCCGGACGAACCCGTTGTCCTCGATCACGTTCGCGACCGCGTTCCCGATGGTCCGGATCGTGCCGGCCGTCGTCGTGCCGGTCGCGTTCGCCACCGTGTTCGTCGGCCGGATGACGAACTTCTCCGTGTCGATCGGCTTGAACACGAACGGCTGTTGCGCCGCCGCCGTGCCCGCCCACGCCAGCACCGCCGCCGCCGCGATGAGCCAATTGCGCATGTCGGTCCCCCTTGCCTGAGTGCGGACGATCCCCAAAGTCCGGCCGGACGATACCCGCCGCCGGCGGCGTGTCAAGGAAAATGTCCTCGACTTGCCGCCGCCCCGCGGTACGCTGGCCCCCACCCATCTCCCCGAGGTTCCCATGCGCTCTCTCCTTGTCTTGCTGGCGGTCGCCGCCGTCGCCGCCGACTACCCGACGAAGCTGCTAAAGTCCGACGCGCTGACCGTCACCGTCTACCCGCCGGACGCGGAGAAGGGGATGTACCGCGGCACGCGGTTCGACTGGTCCGGCGTGCTCGGCGTGGAGTTCGCCGGGCACAAGCTGTTCGGCCCGTGGCTCGGCAACCCGGACCCGAAGAACCACGACAGCATCATCGGCCCGTGCGAGGAGTTCGGCATGTTCGTCAACCCGCTGAACTACGACGCCGCGAAGGTTGGCGGGAAGTTCCTGAAGATCGGCGTCGGCGTGCTAGAGAAGCCGAAGGAGGAAAAGTACCGGTTCTTCCACAATTACAAGATCGTCACCCCCGGCCCGTGGGCGGTGGACGCGACCGAGTCCACGATCACGTTCAAGCAGACGATGACGACCGACTTCGGGTACGGCTACGCCTACACGAAGACGATCACCGTGACGGGCAAGCAGCTCGTCATCGCACACGCGCTCGAGAACACGGGGAAGAAGCCGATCCACACGGACCACTACAACCACAACTTCTTCAACGTGGACGGCGACGCCGTCGGCAAGAACTACGAACTCGAGTTCCCGTTCACCCCGGCTGCGGTGAAGCCGGTGGAGCGGTTCCCCGAGGTCGTGAAGTTCGACGGCAACAAGCTAACCCTGACGAAGGAACTGGACCCCGGCACGATCTACGCCGGCATCACCGGGTTCGACGCGACGGCGAAGACGAGCGGCGTGACGATGCGGCACAAGCCGACCGGCGTGACGGTCGAAGTGAAGGGCGACCACCCGCTGAAGCAGTTCAACGTCTGGGGCATGAAGACGACGCTCTGCCCGGAGCCGTTCATCGAGTTGAAGATCGAGCCGGGCAAGTCCGCGTCGTGGAAGTGGGAGTACGAGTTCAAGAAGTGACGGGATTACTCTCGACGGACCTCGTGCGGGCGGGGTAACCTGTCCCGCCCTGCACGGAGGCTTCGGTGGCGTCACGACTCTCGATGCTCGTCTCGGCCGGCTCGAACTGGCTGGCGTTCGCGGCCGCGCTCGCGGTCAGCTTCTTCCTCACGCCCTACCTCATCGACACGCTCGGCAAGCCGCGGTACGACGTGTGGTGCGTCGTCGAGGCGGTGCTGGCGTACTTCACGCTCCTCGACATGGGCTTGGCCGCGTGCCTCGTCCGGCACGTCGCGCGGAACCACGCCACCGGCGATCGTGACGCGCTCAACCGGATGGCGTCGTCGTGCCTCGCGCTTTACACGGCCGCGGGAATGATCGCGCTCGCGGTCGGCACGCCGGTCGCGTACCTCCTCACTCCTAGCCTTGAATCGCGGCTCGGCGGCGGCGGGGACGTGCTCCCGTTCATGCTGCTCATGCTCGCGAACCTCGCCGCGACGCTGCCGCTGAGCGTCTTCCCGTCGATCCTCGACGGCCTCGACCGGTACGCGGAAAAGAGCGCCGTGCGGATCGCGTCGCTGGCCCTTCGCACCGCGGCCATCGTGTGGACGCTGAACAACACGACCGGGCTGTTCCCGCTGGCGGTGGTGTACACGGCCGCGAACCTCGGCGAGCACGCCGTTCTCGCGGTGCTGGCGTTCCGCCGGCTGCCGGGGCTGCGGTTCGGCCGGTCGTGCGTGGACCGGGCGACGCTGCGGGAGGTTCGCGGGTACAGCGTCGATGCGTTCCTGGCGATGCTCGCCGGGCGGATCACGGTTCAAACCGGGGCCGTCGTCGTCGGGCTGTTCCTGCCGACCGGGGCGGTGACGTTCTTCGCCACGGCCTCGCGACTCGTCGAGTACGCGAAGACGTTGCTCCGCACGATCACGGCGACGCTCACCCCCGGCGTGAGCGCGATGGAAGCCCGCGGCGACTGGCCCGGCATCGCCCGCCTCATGCTGACGGCGACGCGGTGGGTGCTGTACGTCGTGCTGCCGGTGAACGCCGGGCTGTGGTTCTTCGGGAGGCCGTTCCTGCACCGGTGGGTCGGCCCGGAGTTCGTCGAAGGAAGTTTCCCCGCCGTCGCGATCCTGGCGGCGACGCTCGGCCTCGGCGTGGCGCAGTCGGTCGCATCCCGCATCCTGTACGGCCTGGGTCGGTTGAGGCTGTTCGCGAGACTGGCCCTGGCGGAGGCGGGGCTGAACGTCGCGCTGATGCTCGCGCTGATCCGCTTCGGCGTCGAGGGCGTGGCGGCGGCGGTGGCGGTCCCGAACGTGCTGTTCTGCGTGGCCGTGCTGGTCTACACCTGCCGGCTGATCGGCGTGGGTGGGTCCGACTACCTGATGGCGTGGCTGAAGCCGCTGGCGGCGATGCTCGTGCCGGTGGGCGTGTGGCTGAGCGCGGGGGAAGTCGAACCGACGTGGCCGGCCCTGGGGTGGGGGATCGGCGTCGGGCTGGTTCCTTACGCGGTCGCGGTCGTGGCGCTGGAATGTGTCGGCCGGGCTACGCGATCCGCCCCGGAAGCCGTCCGCATCGCGGCTAACCAAGTTTCTGTTGAAGTACCGCCGTCAGTTGTTCGGGCGTGACGCCGCGGACGAGGAACACCTTGTTCCGGTTCGTCGCGCCGGTCAGCAGCTCGACCTGCGA
Source organism: Limnoglobus sp. (assembly GCF_059499385.1). Lineage (NCBI taxonomy): Bacteria > Pseudomonadati > Planctomycetota > Planctomycetia > Gemmatales > Gemmataceae > Limnoglobus > Limnoglobus sp. Next base: position 26,055 of record NZ_JCABYM010000107.1, read on the forward strand.
CCGCTTGACGCCAAGCCAGTCCTTCAGCACCTCGACGAGGGCCGCGTTCGCCCGCCCGTCCTCCGGCGGCGCGGTGACGGCTACCTTCAGCGCGTCGGCCTGCTCGCCGAGGACGGCGTTCTTCCTCGCGCCGGGCTGCGCCCGCACGGCAAGCGTCGCGCCGCCGGCGTGCGGGTGAACCGCGATCATGCGGCGGCCGTCGCCGGAAGGAGGCCGACGACGTGCAGTAGGATGCCGAGGATGCGTTCCGGTTGGTTGATCCGGTAGTCGGTCAGATCGACTTCGAGCAGCCGGTCGGTCAGGCGGAGGAACTTCCACTCGCCGCCGTCGGTCACGGCCCCGTACATGACGGCGATGTCCGGGTTCTGCCGCCGGTTGAACCGTTGGCCGGCGACCATCGCGGCGGCGCACTGCCCGAGGCCGCCGGCGATGTCCTCGTTCTTCGCCTCGACGATCATTATGAACGGGGCGGTGACGTAGTGCAGCTGCGGCGGCCGGCCGAGGATGAAGTCGCACACGCCGACCAACTCGGCCGCCTCGTCCACGTCGAACCGCGTCCCGGAGAACATGGCGACGCGGTCGTTACCGAGCCGCCAGACCTCGGTGAGGATCGGCGCGATCAACAACTCGGAGCGGACCTTCTCCGTGTTGACCGCCACCGCGAGCGGCTCCTGGCGGTGCAACAGGGTTTCCAGCACCGGATCGACCGGGGCGGTCGGGAACGCCGCGAACAGGTTCGTCCGTGTCTGCACGGTGACGCCGAAGTCCGCCTGCACCCGGGCGAGGGTGAACTGGTTGTACGCCATTGGGAACCTCCGGCGTCATTCTATCATCCCCCGCGCGGCCGCCCGTCTATCATGGCCCCATGCCGACCGCACTCCCACCCCGCTCCGACTGGTGGTTCAACTTCATCCGCGACCGCGTCGCCGCCGGGTACCTCCGCAAGCACTGCCACGCCCTCCGGCTGGCGAAGGGATCGGCCCCGCTACCGGCCGACGACGCCCCCGTTCTCGTGGCCATGAACCACCCGTCGTGGTGGGACCCGCTCATCGCGTTCGTGATGAGCGGCCAGTTGCGGGGTTACGCGCACTACGGCGTCATCGACGCGGACATGCTGAAGAAGTACGCCATGCTGAAGCGGGCCGGCATCTTCGGCATCGACACGCGGTCGCTGTCCGGGGCGGCCGAGTTCCTGCGGGCCGGGCAGGCGGTCCTCGAACGGCCGAAGAATGCGTTGTGGGTGACGGCCCAGGGCGAGTTCGTGGACGTACGGCAGCGGCCGCTCGCGCTGCGGCCCGGCGTTGGTCATTTGGCGTCGCGGATGGAAACCGGTTGGGTGCTACCGATGGCGATGGAGATCGGGTTCTGGAACGAGCGGACGCCGGAGGCGCTGGCGCGGTTCGGCCCGGCGATTCCCGTTCAACCGAACCGCCCGGCCCGGCAGATGACCGCGGAGATCGAGGCGACGCTGACGGCGACGCTCGACGAGCTGAGCCGGGACGCGATGAGCCGGGACGCCGGGCGGTTCACGACGATCATCAGCGGCCGCGTCGGGGTCGGCGGTGTGTACGACTGGTGGCGGCGGCTGAAGGCGACCGTCACCGGCAAGCCGTTCGACGCATCGCACGGGGGGCCGTCGTCGTGACCGTCCTCGCGATCCTGGCGTTCCTGCTCGCGCTGCTGCCGGCGGTGCTCTACTTCCGCAACGTGAAGCTGTTCCGCCCGCCGCCGGAAGTCTTGTT
>NZ_JCABYM010000108.1:0-12179 GCF_059499385.1 Limnoglobus sp.
GCGAACGCTCCTGCGCGGGATCGACTTCCGAAGTCGAAGCCGGACTTCGGAAGTCAGGTTTTTTCCGCCACCAGCGCCCGCAACTCCGCGACCTCGGCCCGCAGCTTCGCGATCTCGTCGAACGCCCGGTTCAGCCCGTCCTGTAGCGCCGCCAACTGCTCGGCGTTCGCCGACGGCCCCCGCACCGCCGTCACCTCGGCCCCGCCGTTGCCGAACGTCGCCCTCGCCGCCTCCAACTCCTCGGCCGGGTGGAACCCGTGCGTCAGCACCGCCCCGCGGCGGTCCGGGGCCGTCAGGTACACGACCAACCCGCGATCGACGAGCGGCTTCAGTAGCGCCTTCAGCAGGTCCAGGTCCGCGACCTCGTCCATCCGGCCGACGCGGGTGCGGAGGTCGCCCTCCGTCTGCGGGCCGCGGAGGAGCAACTCCGCCAGGATCGCGAGTTCGACCTTGCCGACCTTCCAGTTCTCGTAGAGTAGGTGCCGCCACCGGTCCACCCGGCCGCCCGTCACCTTCGACACCAGCCCGCCGCCCTGCAGCCGCGACAGCGTCGGCTCCACGTCGTCCTCGTCGAGGGTCAGCACCGGGTCCCGGTTCGACTTCTGGTTGCACCCGGTCGTGATCGCGTTCACCGACATCGGGTAGGCGTCCGGCGACTTGGACGTTTTCTGCTTCTCGATCAGCACCCCGAGCACCCGCCGGTCGAGGATCGAGAGGGCGGGCCAGGGTTCCGCTTCCGGGGCGGGCGTGGTGTCGTTCGACATGCGGGAAGCTCCGTCCGTGGCGGGAGGGGCGGCCTCGTGGAAACCGCGGGATTCGTGTGCTAGTTAGGTATATCCGGCGGGGGGCGAAACATGAACAAGCAACTGGTCGGCGGGATGGCGTTGATGCTCATCGGGAGCGTTCTGTTCGGCGGCGAGAAGTCGCTCGGGATTCACAACCCGGTCTACGGGGTCATGGTTATCGGCGCGGGCATCATGTTCGCGATGTACTCGTTCTTCAGCGACAAGGCGGACGACGACGACGGCCCGCGGCGGCGGGTCACCGACAACTCGGTCTGACGCCCGGCGTGTAACGCCGGCCGGTCGACACTTCACCCGGCCGCGGCGGCGGGGTACACTCGAACCGTCGCCTTCTCCCGTCCCGCGGAGGGTGTCATGGTTCGGTTCCTCGTCGCCCCAGTCGCGGTCGTCCTCGCGTTCGCCGTTGCCGTTGCCGCCCCCGTCCCGAAGGCCGCGAAGCCGGCCGTCGGCGACAAGAACACCAACGACCTCGTCACGAAGTACAAGGACAAGCTGACGCTCGCCGCGAGTTCCCAGTGGGAGCAATGGCCGGTCGGCCACGCCTTCGACGGGAACGAGCAAACGTCGTGGTACTCCAACGGCGGCGACGCCCCGCAGAACGGGAAGACGCCGACGATCACGGCCACGTTCCCCGAAGACGTGCGGGTCAAGCGGGTCACGATCCTCGGCAACCGCGACCCGCAGTACCCGCGCGGCTACTTCGTCCTCGAAGGCAAGGTCGAGTTCCTCGACAAGGACGACAAGGTGATCTCGACGCACGACCTGAAGGGGGAGGGGGAGAAGCACGACTTCGACCTGATCCTGAAGAAGCTCACGACCGTCCGGGCCGTGCGGTTCACGATGACGAAGGACGAGGGCCAGTCGTCGTGCGTCGGCCTCGGCGAGTTTCAGATCGAGTAGCGTCCACTCTTCGCAATGCTCCGCGTCCCCGGCTACCTCTGGGCCGTCCCGAACACGCTGTTCGGGCTGCTGTTCCTGCTGCCGGCGGTCGTCACCGGCGGCCGGGTGCAGGTCGTCCGCGGCGTCGTCGAGATTCACGGCGGGTTCGTCCGATGGTTCCTCGCCCGCGGGCTGCCGACGGCGATCCCGATGTTCGGCCCGGCCGCGGCGATGACGCTCGGCCACGTCGTCCTCGGGCAGGACCGCGACTGCCTCGACACGAGCCGGGACCACGAGCACGTCCACGTCCGGCAGTACGAGCGGTGGGGGCCGCTGTTCCTGCCCGCGTACTTCTTCGCCAGCTTCCTCGCGTGGCGGCGGGGCGACAACCCGTACCTGGGCAACCGGTTCGAGCGGGAGGCTTACGGCGAGGAGTGAGCGAGCCGGTCGCGGACGCCGGCCCAGAGTTCGACAAGGTCTGCCTCGATCTGGGTGCGAAGCACGTTTGGGGAGACCAACTTCAGCATCCCGGTTCGTGCGGTCACTTCGGCCGCCCACGTCACGAGCGTGTCGTCGGTGAACGTCAGCGAACAGACGAGGGCCAAGCTCCCGCCCGTCGCGCGATTCGAGAGGGTGAACGTGACGGCCTCGTCCGGGACGCGGTCGGTGATCGTGAGCGTCGTCTCGACGGCCGTGGAGATGAACGAGAGCCGCGCCTTTCCCCGCCAGACGGCGGTGGTTGCGTCCGCGTGCTGAATTTCCACGTCCGGCGCGCACCCGGCCAGGAACGCCGCGTCGGACAGCTTCTCGGCCACGACCGTTCGCGAAAATGGGAATCGCTCTTTGCCGGAAAATCGGAGCATTTCGCCCAGGCTCGGTCGGAGGGCGTTTCGGCTTCTCAGTTCCGGGGAAAAATGCGAGGATTTTTTCGCCGGGACACGAGAACGTAGCCCCTTTGTCTCCTATACATTACGGGACACGCTTTCAACCCGCCCGCCCCAGGGGCGACTCGCGACTCGGAACGATTAAGGAGCCGTCATTCAACCCATACTCCCGCGGCCGACCCTACCCGCCGCCCCCCGACCGGCCGGCCTCCGCCGGGCCATCAGCAAAGTCTCCGACTGGATTAACGTCTTCCCGTTCGTCGCGATCCACCTGGCGTGCGTCGCGGTCTTTTTCGTCGAGTTCCACTGGTGGGCGGTCGCCCTGTTCGCGGTTACGTACAGCCTCCGCGTGTGGGCGCTCACGGCCGGGTTCCACCGGTACTTCGCTCACCGCGCCTACAAGACCTCCCGCTGGTTCCAGTTCGTGATCGGCGTCATCGGCTCGGCCGCGATCCAGAAGGGGCCGATGTGGTGGGCCGGCGAGCACCGCCAGCACCACCGGCACTCGGACCAAGACGGCGACCCGCACTCGCCGATCAAGAAGTCGGTGTTCTGGGCGCACGTCGGCTGGGTCCTCAGCCGCGGCAACGGCGACACCGACTGGAGCGAGATGAAGGACTGGCAGAAGTTCCCGGAACTGAAGTGGCTCGACCGGCTGCACTGGGTCCCCGGCACGCTGCTCGGCATCGGGTGCTGGTACTTCGGCGGCCCGACGGCCCTCGTGTGGGGCTTCGTCCTCAGCACGGTGGCCGTGTACCACGTGACGTTCTGCGTGAACAGCGTCTGCCACCTGTTCGGCTACCGCCGGTTCGAGACGACGGACGCGAGCCGGAACAACTGGTGGGTGGCCTTGCTAACGTTTGGCGAGGGCTGGCACAACAACCACCACCACTACCCGAGCGCGGCCTGCCAGGGGTTCAAGTGGTACGAGGTGGACATCTCGTACTACTCGCTGAAGGCGCTGTCGTGGGTGGGGATCGTGTGGGACGTCCGCCGGCCGACGCCGAGGGCGCTGCAGAAGAACCTGATCGGGGCGAAGGTCGAGACGCCGCAGGTGGTCGAAGGCCACCTGCCCGCGGTGCAGCAAGAGGCCCAGAAGGAAACGCCGATCGCGGGTTGAGTGCGACGAGAGAAACGACGAACGGCACGGGCTTGGCCCGTGCCGTTTTGGTTTTCCGGGCTGAAGGCCCGGTTCTTAGAGCGAAGGCCGTCAGGCCTGGACCTGCGAGTCGCAAGAACCCCGGCCCTGAAGGGGCCGTTCATTCGGGGGCATGCCTCAAATGAACGGCCCCTTCAGGGCCGGGGCGTTGCGGTTGCCGCGATCCAGGCCTGACGGCCTTCGCTCTAAGAACCGCCCTTTCAGGGCGGAAAACCCGTCGGCTCACTTCTTCTCGTTCTTCTCCGCGTCCTTCTTCTGCTTCGCCTCGAACTCCTTGACGTACTTCTCCGGGTCGTCCTTGAACGCGTCGCGGCAGCCGGAGCAACACACGTAGTACGTCTTCCCGGCGTGCGTCACCCGCGACGTGCCGAGGCCGCCGCTGACCACGCACTCCGGTCCCTTCGGCACGTCGGCGAAGCCGCCGCCCTCCTTCGTCACGCCGACCTGAAACTGCCGCGCGAACGACACCCCGCCGGCCGCCTTCGTTTCCAGCCGGTACAGGTAGCGGTTGTAGTGAAGCAGCGTGAACACCAGCCGCTCCGTCGCCTTCGTCTCGTCGTCGGTGCGGTCGAGCGTGAGGAGTTGCTCCTTCCCCTTGCCCGGCGTCAGTTGGCCGGTGAAGGTGAGCGTCTTCTTGTCCGCCGTCGTCAGGTCGAGCTTGAAGTGCTTCTTCGCCGTGTCGTACCGCAACTCGGCGCTGGCGTACCGCGGGTTCTTCTCGAAGGCGGCGGACAGCCACACGTCGTCGCCCTTGAACTGCCAGACCCACTCGGTCGTTTCGGACCAGAACTCCTTCGCCTTCGCCCCGCCGACGGCGTCCGGCACGCCGGTCCCCTTCCACTTGCCGACGAACAGGTTGAACGGCTTGAGCGCCTCCTTCGCCGTCGTCGGGGCGGGGTCGGCGGACGGCATGACGAGGACCAGCGCGACCGCGAGCGTAACGGAACCCATCGGACACCTCCGTACCGGGAAGACGCCGCCGCCGGCGGGCGGTTTCAGTGGGCGTGCGTGTGCTGCTTCTTGAAGTGCTCGGCCACCTTCTCCATCGCGACGTGCCAGCCGCAGTCGTCGCACGCCGGGACGGTCGGGTAGCACTTCGGGCAGTAGATCGGGCCGCCGTGCAGGAACTGCTCGACCCGCTTCTTGTCGAGGCCGTTCAGCCCGTCCGCGTTGAGCGGGAACGCCACGTCACTCTTGCACTTCTCGCACGGCTTCTTGTTCTGCGTCTCGATGACCGGCTTGTAGTGGTCGTGGATGCCGCGGGCGACGACGCCGGTGCCGACGCACAGCGGGCACGTCATGCCGAACTGCGCGAGGATCGCCTTGCGGATGAAGTCGCTCTTGTTGGGGAGGTTGTCCAGGAACTCGGCCAGTTCCTCTTCGACTTTGAACGCCACGATCTGCGATTTCGAGGACTTCTGCGTCTTACGGGCCATGTGCGGGGTCCGGGGATGGGTGTGCGTCTACTGGAATCGTAGGCGGAAGTGTGAAGAATCGCAACGACCAAAAAAACGACCGGCGGGGTCAACCCCCGCCGGTCGCGTTCGAGACGGCGTCCGGACTTAGTTCTTCTTCTTCCCGGCGAACTTGATCTCCGTCACGTTGTCCTTGTCCGTCGTCACTTCGAGCTTGCCCTTGCCTTCCTTCATCTTGCCGAGGGCCTCCAGGCCCTTGTCCGACGGCACGTCCTTGTCGCCCCGCTTGAACGTCGTCTTGTCGGTGATCTTCAGGACCTTCTCCTTGTCCCCGTCCTTGACCGTGATTTCCTTCTTGTCGGCGTCGTACTTGACGAAGCCGACCTCGCCGGCGATGACCAGGCCGATCGAGAACACGAGGGCCGCCAGACCGAGCGCGAACTTCCGCATGGGACCGTCCTCACAGACAACAGGGGGTGTGATCCCGTCCGCCGCGACACCCCGCCGGGCGGGAGAGGATCGAGAGTTGGAACACGTGGGGGCGTTCCACACGGGTACGGGTAGTCGCCAGACGTGAGAGCTTCATGAACGACTCGCGACTCGCTTTCCCCGTCCCTCTCTTGTTATGATGAACCCGTCGGGCGTGGCCACGTTCCGCGAAAAAATAGGAAAACAGATGCCGACCACCTCCCGCCTCGTTCGGCCCCTCGCCCTGGCGCTCGCGCTCGGCCTGCTCGCCGCCGGCGTCGGCGTCTACGCCCAGGGGCAGATCGTCCCGAAGAAGGACAAGAAGAAGGACGACAAGGACGCCGGCGGGCCGACCGGCGGGACCGGGGCCTACGCCGAGGCCGAGGACGCGAACCCGAAGAAGGTCCGCGAGAGCATCCCGATCGACGACGAGGCCCCGGCCGTGATCGTGCCGAAGGGGGCGTACTACGTGCGGATCGAGGAGCTGGCCCGCGCCACCGCGGACGCCCGGACGGCGGGCCTCCGGGCGATCCTGATCAAGTACGTCGTCGCGTTCGACGTACTGACCGACACCCAGGGTACGGAAACCCGCGTCCTGCCGATCCCCGCCTATCGGCTGGGGAAGATTCCGCCGGTGTTCGGCGTCTTCGACCTGGACGAGAAGAACCAGCCCTACGCCCTCCGGCGGATGGAGTTGGTGAAAGTGCGGCCGACCATGCACTACGAGGAGATGATTGTCGAGGAGGCGAAAAAACTCATCGACCCGCAGGTCACCACGCCGGTCGGCACGGAAATGAAGGATCGGGTGGAGGCGGCCGAAAAGCTGCTCGCCGGGGCGCTGTTCTTCCACGACGCCGCCCGCGACCAGAGCAAGCGGAAGGGGATCGGGTGGGAGCAGGTCCGGGCGCTAGTCGCGGAGAAACTCGCCGACGTCCGCCTCGCGCGGTTGAAACTCGCCGCCGAGCGGAAGGACTGGAAGCTCGTCCGCGGCCTCGGCGCGCGGATGGTCACGCTCTACCCGAACAACGCGAAACTCCTCGAAGACGTGTTCGTCGCCCGGCTGACCGAGGCGTTGATTGCGGCGACCGAGTCGGAGCAGCCGGCCGACCTGGAGACGGCCCGCGACCTGCTGTCCGAGTTCGAGCGGCAGTTCCCCGGCAGCAAGAGCGAACTCGCGGAGAAGATTCGCGACGCGCTGAAGCAGAAGGCGAAGCGGCTGTTCGACCAGGCGTCCAACGCCCTGCGGGTGAACGACCAGAAGCGGGCGCAGCAGTTGCTCCGCACGGTCGAGACGATCGACCCCGGCCACGCCGGCCTCCGCGACCTGCAGGGGCAGCTCACCGGGGCGTACAGCATTCTTTACGTCGGCGCGCGGCAACTCCCCGAACGCATGACGCCGCTCACCGCCCGTTACCCGAGTGAGCACCAGGCGACGGACCTGATCTTCGAGCCGCTCTTGGAGGAACTCCCGGACGACCCGCACGGGGTCAAGTACCGGCCGGCGCTCGCCGCCGGGATGCCGGCCCCGGCCGGCCTCGCCCGCGACTTCAGCGTCGTTCGCAACGCCGAGTGGGTCGGCCTCGGCCGCGAGTACTTCGACGCCGCCGACGTGGCCGGGACGATGAAGGCGATCCGCGAGAAGTACCGGCACACGTGGGCCGGCGAGCACATCGACTGGATGGCCGACCAAACGCGGGTCGAGGACCGCAACTCGCTCCGCATGAGCTTCGTCAGCGGCCACCCGTTCCCGCTGTCGCTCATGACGACGAAGATTCTGCCGAGCAAGTGGCTGACGGCGCAGAACAAGCAGTTGGACGACGCGGGGTTCGCGATGAAGCCGGCGGGGACCGGGCCGTTCCAGTTCCTCGGCCGCGGGCAGCCGGCGGACGGCCCGCCGGAGGCGACGTTCGTCGCGAACCCGGCGTTCGGCCGCCGGCCGGGGCGGATCGGGCAGCCGTTCATCAAGGAGATTCACTTCGTCGATACCACGAAGGTCGCCGACCCGCCGGCCCTGTTCAGGTCCGGGCAACTGCACCTGCTGCCGGACGTGCCGACGGCCGACCTCGCGAAATTCACGGCCGCCTCCGCGAAGCTCAACGGCGTGGCCGACGTGCTGACGTGCGCGGCGAACCGGCAGATTTACTTCCTGGCGATCAACCACCACCGGCCGGAGCTGAACAGCGTCGCCCTCCGCCGGGCGTTGGCCCACTCGATCGACCGCGAGGACATCTTGGACAAGGCGTTCCGGGCCGGGTTCAAGCAGTTCCACAAGCCGCTGGTCGGGCCGTACCCGCCGGAGTCGTGGGCCGTGCCGAAGGCCGCCGGGTCGGTCCCGCCGCCGCTGTTCAACGCGAACCTGGCGCAGGCGAAGTTCGCCGACTACGCAATCCAGGGCGGGGCAAAGACGCTGTCGCTGATCTACTCCAACGACGACCCCCGGTCCCGCGTGGCGTGCGACGCCATCCGCAAGCAGGTCGAGGCGGCCGCGTCCGTCGCCGTGAAGGTCACGATCACCACCGAGGGGTTGAGCGCCGCCGACTTCCACAAGCGGGTCTACGACGACCGCAACTTCGACCTCGCCTACGTGAACTTCGAGTATTCCGACGAGTGGTACCCCTACGGCCTCGGGGCGCTGCTCGATCCGGCCGCGCAGGAGCCGGGCGGCCGGAACTTCATGCGATACCCGCCGAAGACCGTTGCCCCGACCCGCGAGGACAAGCTGTTCGGCCAACAGCTCGAAGAAATCCGCCGGCACGCCGACTTCTCCGGCAAGCTCGCGCCGCAGGCGCACGAACTCCAGCGGCGGTTCGTCGAGGCGATGCCGTTCGTCCCGCTCTGGCAGCTCGACCGGCACATGGTCGTCGCGACGAAGCTGAAAATCTACTTCGACGACGCGGCCGACCCGACGAACCCGAAGTGGCTCACGCCGGCCAACCTGTTCGCCGGCGTGGCGCGGTGGAAATTGCTCGAGTGAAACAACGGGACCAATTCGTCCGATTTGTGCAAACTACCCATGGCGCGCTGTTGGCACGGGGGTAAATCTTCGCGCCGGCCACGCGCAACATTTTGTCCGATCCTCCGGCAGCCTGTCTGGTTTTCCCGAACTGTGTTCTACAGTTCGGTAACGTCCCCCCGTCCGAACCTTTCGGCAGGTTCCCTCCATGGCCGCGGTTGCCTCACGCAGCGAATTCCTCTCGATGATCGCGGAAAGCAAGCTCGTCGATGACGACGTGCTGGCCGAGCTTCGCACCTCCAACGAGTACGCCGACAGCCCCGGCGAGTGCGCCGAGCAGCTCATCAAGAAGGGCGTCCTCACCCGGTTCCAGACGAAGCAACTACTCGCCGGCAAGTTCCGCGGGTTCGTCCTCGGGCCGTACCGCATCCTGGACCAGATCGGCAAGGGCGGGATGGGCACCGTCTACCTGAGCGAGCACTCGGCGCTGAAGAAGAAGGTCGCCGTGAAGGTGCTGGCGAAGGAACTGGCGGCGAACAAGGTCGCGGTCGAGCGGTTCCTCCGCGAGGCCCGGTCGGCGTCGGCGCTGTCGCACCAGAACATCGTCCGCGTCCACCACGTCGGGCAGGCCGGCGGCACGCACTACATCGTGATGGAGTACGTCGAGGGGGCGACGCTCGAGCAGGTCATCGACCGCAAGGGGCCGTTCACGTTCGCCGAGGCGGCGCAGATCGCCGTGCAGGCGGCGGCCGGCCTCGAACACGCCCACGAGAAGGGGTTCGTCCACCGCGACATCAAGCCGGAAAACTTGATGATTACGAAGGACGGGACGATCAAGATTCTCGACATGGGGCTGACGAAGCAGACGAAGAGTTCGGCCGACAACCTGACCGGCGTGCTGAACCCGAACGCCATCCTCGGCACGATCGACTACCTGTCGCCGGAGCAGGCGATCCAGGGGGACGTGGACGCCCGGAGCGACATCTACAGCCTCGGGGCGACGCTGTTCATGCTGCTGACCGGCCACTCGCCTTACGACGGCGTGCCGGCCCAGCAGAAGCTGATGCAGCACCAGTTCGGCAAGGTCCCGCAGTTGTCCGAGTACCGCACGGACGTGCCGCCGGAACTGGCGGCCGTCGTGTCGAAGATGATGGCGAAGCTGCCGACCCAGCGTTACGCCTCGGCCGCGGAGGTGGCGGTCGCGCTGTTGCCGTGGACCTCGGAGGGCGGGAAGACGCCGTCGCTGAACCTGCCGAGCCGCATCCTGGCGAACCCGAACACGGCCGGCCAGTCGCAGACGCCGACCGTCCGCGACGCGGCGAACCGAACGTCGAGCGACGCGAAGAAGGTCCCGACGGTCGATCTCCCGACGGCCGCGACGGTGCGGCCGTCCGGCCTCCACGGGTTGCCGACCCGCCGCTCGACGGTGGCCGCGCGGATTCCGGCGAAGGTGTGGGCGCTACTCGTCATCCTCGGCATGGCCATCGGGCTGGGCGCGGCCATCGCCGTGGCGTTGATCCGCTAACGGAATAGAAACCGCCGGGGCTTTCCCCGGCGGTTAACATTTCTCGATGATCGTCACTTCTTCGCGTTGATCGACCGCATCGCCTCGCGGGCGGCCTTCGACAGACCGCTCTTCTTGTCCTCGGACTTTTGAATTTCCCGCAGCGTCGGGAGCGACTCCTTCGCCTTGTCGCCCATGGCGGCCAAGCCTTGCGCCGCCGCGATCTTCACGCTCTCTTCCTTGTCTTCCTTCAGCATTTTGACGAGCGCCGGGACGGCCTCCTTCGGGTCGGGATCGACCCGGCCGTAGGCCAGGGCCGCGGCCTTGCGGACCCCGGCGTCCTTGTCCGCGAGCGCCTTCTTCATCTCCGGCAGCGCCGGCTCGACCAGCGACTTCATGATCTGCCCGAGCTTGCCGAGTTCCTCCAGCGCCTCGGCCCGCTTCTTCGCGTCCTTGCTCGTCTTCAGCGTCTCCGTGTGCCGCTTCGCCTCCTCCGCCTTGCTCGCGGCGACGAGCGAATCGGCCGCGACGAGGGCGAACACGCCCGCGGCGAACAGGCCGACCGCCACGAACCGCATGACCCGTCGAAGTGACATGAGAGGACTCCCAAGAGGTTGTGTGTGTGAATTCTAGCCGATGGGTATGGCCGTTACCGGTACTAAACCCGCGACCGCTCGCGGCGTTCCGGGCCGGCCGCCCATTTGACGGCCGGCCGCGTTTTTTCGTTCCCGATCCCCGGCCGAGTTGGTTCAATGGTCGTACCGCCGGTTCGCACGTCACCCCGAGGTCCGCCGATGCCCCGCGTCTTGGTCTGCCTTCTCACAATCGCCCTCGTCGCCGCCGACTGGCCGGGCTGGCGCGGGCCGACGAACGACGGCCGTGCCACCGACACCGGCTACCCGCTCACGTGGTCGCCGACCGAGAACGTGAAGTGGAAGACGCCACTGCCCGGCCGCGGGCACTCGTCGCCGGTCGTGGCCGGCGGCAAGGTGTTCGTCACCGGTTGCGTGGAGAAGGAAAAGCAACGGGTTCTGTACTGCCTGGACCGGAAGACCGGGTCGATCCTATGGGAGAAAGTCGTCCTCACCGCGCCGCTCGAGGGGAAGCACGGGCTGAACAGCTTCGCCAGCTCGACGCCGGCGACGGACGGCGAGCGGGTTTACGTCACGTTCTTCGACCAGCCGAGCGTGCGGGTCTACTGTTACGACACGGCCGGGACCAAGCTCTGGGAGAAGTCGCCGGGGGAGTTCCACTCGAAGCACGGGTTCTGCAGCTCGCCGCTGCTTTACAAGAACCTCGTGATCGTGAACTGCGACCAGGACGCGCTCGCCTACGTCGTCGCGTTCGACAAGGCGACCGGCGAGGAACTCTGGCGCACCGACCGGCCGAACCGGACGCGGTCATACTGCCCGCCGGTCGTGTTCGAGCTGGGCGGCCGGAAGCAGCTCGTGATGACGGGGTCGAAGTGCGTGGCCGGGTACGACCCGGACACCGGCAAGCAACTCTGGATCGTGGACGGCCCGACGGAGCAGTTCGTCTCCAGCGTGGTCGTCTCGGACGGGCTGTTCTTCCTGACCGCGGGCTTCCCCGAACACTGGGTCATGGCGATCCGGCCGGACGGCAGCGGGAACGTGACGAACACGCACGTCGCGTGGTCGAAGAAAAACGAGGGCGGGTACGTGCCGTCGCCGGTCGCGGCGGGCGGCCACTTCTTCCTGGTCACGGACAACGGCATCGGCTCGTGTTGGGAAGCAACAACCGGCGAGCTGAAGTGGAAGGAGCGGCTCGGCAAGCACCACAGCGGGTCGGCCGTGGCCGCGGACGGCCGCGTCTACTTCACCGACGACGACGGCGTGACGTTCGTGGTGAAGGCGGCCGACCGGTTCGAGGTGCTGGCGAAGAACGCGCTGGGCGAGAAGTGCTACACGTCCCCGGCGTTCTCGGACGGCAGCATCTTTCTCCGCGGGGAGAAGCACTTGTTCTGCATCGGGAAGTGAGCGACTTGTAGGGTGGTGGCGGGGGTTGGCGGGCCCCCCGGGGGGGGGACACCAAAACCGGGGGGGGCGGAGACACGGCCCCCCCCCACCGTAAAAGACCGGGGGGTGGTATCATAC
>NZ_JCABYM010000108.1:12189-14876 GCF_059499385.1 Limnoglobus sp.
ACACTATGTGGTTTGATCTTGTTAGGGCGTATTTTGTGGTTTTGTTCCCTGGGGGGCGCCCGCCGGGGGGGGGCCCCCCCCCCGGGGGGCGGCCCCCCCCCCCCCCCCACCACCCTACGTAATCCGTCGGGGCGTTGCTATCATCCCAAAGGACCCCCGGAGTTCGTTCGATGTCACTGGCGGAATCGTTCCCGGAAATCACGAAGCGGCGGGAGCCGCTGGCCCCGCACACGCACCTGCGGATCGGCGGCGTCGCGGACTTCCTCGTCCAGCCGCGGACCCCGGCGGAACTGGCGGCCGTGCTGAAGTTCTGCAAGGCGAAGGGCGTCCCGGTGCGGATGCTCGGCGGCGGGTTCAACCTCCTCGTCCGCGACGACCCGATCCCCGGCGCGGTCATCCGCCTCCAGGGCGACGCCTTTTCCAAGATCGAAACGAACGGGAAGGTCGTCCGCGCCGCCGGCGGGGCGCAGTTGTTCGACCTGATCGCGCACGCCGTCAAGCACGGCCTCGGAGGGCTGGAAACGCTCGTCGGCATCCGCGGGAGCGTCGGCGGGAGCGTGCGGTGCAACGTCGGCGACCGGACCGGCGAGATCGGCTCGGCCGTCCGCCGCGTGGCCGTGCTCACCGAGGACGGCACGGAACAACTCCGCGGCCGCGAGGAGTTGGGTTTTTCCGATCATTCCAGCGATCTCGACGAGCCGGTCATCCTGTGGGTCGAGTTCGACCTCGAACCGGAATCCGCGGAGACGCTGCTGAAGCGGATGCGCAGAATGTGGGTGCAGCGGCAGGCGACCGAGCCGCTGAGCTTCCAGGCCGGGGTCCGGATGTTCCGCAACCCGCCCGGCACGTCGGCGTCGAGCCTCGTGGAGCGGATCGGGCTGGCGAAGCACCGGGTCGGCGGGGCCGAGGTCAGCGAGCGGAACGGGAACTACGCCATCGCCCATCCCGGCACGACGGCGCGGGACATTTTGGGGTTGATCGACTTCGTCCGCGACCGCGTTCGCGAGAAAACCGGATTGACCCTGGAACGGGAACTCCACGTCTGGTGAGCCGATGGCCGAGAAAGCCGCGAAGCCCGCGCCCGCCGGCCGCCGGTGGCGGTTCCCGTGGAAGGGCGGCGTCGGCGTCGGGTGCGCCGTCGTGGCCGTGCTGTCGGTCGTCCTCACCGGCCTCATGACCGCCATGATGGTCCGGCACAAAGACCGGTTCAACCTGCCGCTGACCGCGATCGACTACGGCCCGCCGCCGGCGTGGATCGACCCGGCCGAGTTCCTGACGGAAGTTCGTTACCTCGGCGACCTGCCGGAGAAGTTCCAGAGCTACGACCCGGCCGAGACGGACCGCGTGAAGGCGGCGTTCGCGAAGCACCCGTGGGTCGAGGCCGTCAGCGGCGGGTACACGACGGTCGCGCTGAAGTACAGCCTCGTCGTCGTGTTCCGCGAGCCGATGCTCGTCGTGTCCACGCCGGCCGGCCCGCGGACGGTGGACGCGAAGGGCGTGCTGCTCCCGGCCGGGCCGATGATCGCGGGCGTGGCCGAACTCGTCGGCGAGCGGGCCGAGCCGAAGGCCGCGGCCGGCCAAGTGTGGGACGACCCAACGGTGAAGCGAGCGGCGGAACTGGCGAAGCAGTTTAACGCGAAGGCCGTCGAGAAGACGGCGGCCGGCTGGCGGGTCACGGAACGGACCGGCCGCGCCCTCGTGGTCGGGTGGTGAGGAAGACCGTCATGGCAAACTCGTCCATCGCCCAATCGTCCATCCGGCTCACGGTCCGCGAGGACCGGTTCGCGACCATCACGTTCGACGCGCAGGACCGGCCGACGAACGTGCTCACCCTGGACACGTGGCGCGACTTCGAGAAGACGCTGAAACTGCTGACCGGGCAGACGGACATCCGCGGCGTGATCCTCAAGAGCGGCAAGCCGAACGTGTTCGTGGCCGGGGCGGACCTGAAGCTGCTCGCCGACGCGGCCCCGAACGACCCACGAGTCCGTGAGGTGATCGACCTCGGCAACAAGGTGCTGTTCGAGTTGGAAGCGCTGCCCTTCCCGACGTGCGCGATCATCGACGGCGCGGCCCTCGGCGGCGGGCTGGAGGTCGCGCTGGCGTGCGACGTGATCCTGACCGGCACGAACCCGAAGGTGGAACTCGGGCTGCCGGAAGTGAAGCTCGGCCTCATGCCCGGCTGGGGCGGCACGCAGCGGCTGCCCCGCGTCATCGGGCTGCCGCTCGCGGCGGACGCGATCGGCAGCGGCAAGACGATGAACGCGGTCCGCGCCACCGAGATCGACCTCGCCATCGGGCCGATCGACTCGGACGAGTTGCTCAAGTCCGCGATGAAGGTGCTGAAGATTGACGGCTGGCAGGCCGCACGGCGGCAGAAGCACGAGTGGGTCCCGGCCGAGGTGCGGGAGAAATTCCGCCCGCAGTTGGCGAACGTGCCGAAGGCCGTCCGCGAGGCGGTGATGGCCGTCGTCGAGGGGACGGCGCTGCCGCTGCCGAGCGCGGTGCAGTTGGAAACGGACGGGTTCTTCCGGCTCGTCGGGTCGGCGGAATCGAAGAAGTTGATCGGCGAGTTCTTCACCCGGAAGTAGGGTGGTGGGGGGGGGGGGGGGGGGCGCCCGGGGGGGGGCCCCCCCCCCCCGGGGGGGGGGGGGGCGCGGCCCCCCCCCCCCCCCACCCCCGCCCCC
>NZ_JCABYM010000108.1:14886-27730 GCF_059499385.1 Limnoglobus sp.
GGTGGTGTGTTGCCCGGGGTGTTGGGGGGGGGGGGGCGGGGGGCCCCCCCCCGGGGCCCCCCCCCCCCCGGCGGGGCCCCCCCCCCCCCCCCCCCACCACCCTACAAGACCGTCCTCGCCCGCTCCATCACATCTTGCATGAACGGCCGCAGCAAGAATTCGGGGTACAGCACCCACGAGAAATCCCGCCGTTGCAGGATCGCGTTCGCAGCGACCTCCGCCCGCACGCGGGTCAGGTTCACTTCCGCGTCCCGTAGTCGGTTTGCCACGTTCGGCCGCAACTTCTCCACCAGTACTCGAAACTCACGGTAATGTCGCCGCCGCCCGGCCCGGTCGGTAGGACTTTCCGCTAGAAGTTGGGCGTGATCCTGATCTGCCGGGAGATACCGCTGCGGGTTCCACTGCAGGTCGCGGACCAGTCGCTCCGCCTGCTTCAAGTCGTCGGGCGTCGAGGCGAACGTCGGCAGCGGCAGGTGCAGCGTCGCCGAGTGGACCTGGAACGCGGGCGGTTCGAGGCCGAAGTAGTCGCGGATGATGCGGTCCGTGACCTCGTCGTACTTGCCGCCGCCGATGCCGTGGATGAAGAAGTCGCCGAGGCACAGCCGCGCGAACAGCGTCAGCGTCAGCGCCCGCGGCCGGAGGTGGTCCGGCGAGGAAGTCGGCGTCGCCTTCTGCCGCCGGTTCTCGACGACGCTCCAGAACGGCGATTCGTTCTCGGCCAGGTCGGGGACCGGGTGCGTGCGGCTCCGCAGTCCGTGCTGTCGGCGGTACGCCTGGACCGCCGCGTTGTACGCCGCGCGAAACCGGTCGTGGTCCGCGAGCAGGTGGCGGGCGAAGTGGCGAAACGCTTCCGTGCGGGAAAGTTGGCTGACGGTTACTTCCGCGAGTTCGCAGCCCCACGCCCGCTCGAACGACTGCCGGGCCGCGACGAACCGCTTGCCGAGCGTCCGACCCTTCATGCGGGAGACGGCTTCCGCGAGGAGCGGCTGGTCGCCCCAGTTCCGCGTGATCGCCGAAACCTTTTCGCGGAACGATTCGAGCTGGGCCTCCTCCACCGTGAGCGTTTCCCACGTCGGCTCGCCGGAAACCTCAGCGAACGCGCAACTCGCGAGCCGCACCGCCGGCGGCTCCCACGCCTCCCACGCGGGCAGCTTGATGTCGGTCGCCTTCACCGTGTCGTTGTCCACGACGAGGTTCAGCGGCACGCCCCGCACCCGGCGGGCGAGGCCGAACGCGGCGAAGTTCTTCACCCACACGCCGGGGTGGAACAGTTCCGGCTGATGACCGGTGACGATCAGCGGGTGGTCGTGCGAGACGCCGAGGACTTCCCGGCGGGCCAGTTGTCGCAGGTCGCGGAGGGGAAGGCCGTCGATGCGAACGCGGTCGGTGGCGAGGAGTTGGCGGTTTCGTTCGATCAGTTCGGGGACCACCGCGAACGGCGGCTCGGCGAGGAGTTCGCGGTCCCGCTGCGGGGCGCGGAACCGGCGGTGCGGCGCGCTCACGCCATCTCCGGTAGGCAATCGAGACTCGGTTCCCACTCCCGCTCGGCCGCCTCGATCACGGACCGGTAGTACGCCAGCCGCTCGGTCGGGTCGTTCAGCACGCCGCCGAACGCCCGCGACGGGTCGAGGTACAGCCGCGGCACGCCGATCTCGCGGATGCGGAGGCCGGCCTTCGCCGCCTGCACCCACACTTCGAGCGGCATCCCCCAACCCGTCTCGGTGACGCACAGCCGCCGCAGGGCGTCGCGGCGGTACGCCTTGAACCCGCAGAACGCATCGGTGATTTCCAGCCCGAGTTTCTCGTTCAGCTCGCGGGTGATGGTCGCGTTGATGTACCGCCGGTCGGACGGGGCGGGCGTGTCCGTGCGGAAGTCGCGGAGGTAGCGGCTGCCGGAGACGATGTCCGAGTCGCCGACCTGTTCGAGCAGCACGGGAATCCGGTCCGGCTGGTGCTGGCCGTCGCAGTCCATCGTCACGAGCACGTCGTACCCGCGGGTGCGGGCGAAGTCGAACGCGCTCTTCAGGGCCGCGCCATACCCCCGGTTTCGGGCGTGCGTGACGCGGAAGATGCCCGGCTCGGCGTCGAGCAGCTTCGCCGTGCCGTCCGTCGAGCCGTCGTCCACGACGAGGATGTCGGACGAGTACTCGCGGACCTGGGCGAGCACGTCGCGGACGGACTTCGCCTCGTTGTAGATCGGGATCGCGGTGAGCCAACGCATCGTGAAGGGCCGCCTTTCCGGGTGCGAGTCGCGAGCGGTCGAAGCATTTTAGGCCCGCGGCCCGCCGTCCGACAAACATTCCGACGAGGCCGGTGTTCCACGGATACCGGCTGGGGAAGGGGCGGCTTACACGAAACCGTGATTCCGTTGGCCCGGCCGCCCGCGGCGTGGTACGAATGAACGAGCACGGAGGGTCAATCATGCGGTTCATCGTGGCGGTGGCGGCGGTGGCGGCGTGTCAGGCCTCGGCCGACGCGCAGGTGGTAGTCGCGGGCGGGTTCGGGCCGAAGGGCGGGGTCGCCTTCTCCGTCGGCGGGCCGCGGTTCCACGGGACCGGGTTCTGCACGAACCCGTTCGCCGGGTGCGGCCCGTATGCGTTCAGCCCGTGGGGGTTCTACGCGCCGTCGCCGCTGGTCGTGGTCGTGCCGCAGCCGGTGATCGTGCTGCCGCGGGGCTACGACCTGCACGGGTTCGACGACGGCCCGCCCCGGCCGGTCGAGCCGCGGCCGCCGGTGAACTTGAAGAACTGGCACGTCATTCAGCCGAAGAAGCCGCCGGAGTTCCCGGTGGTGGCCCGCCCGCCTGTGCCGAATCTGCCGCCGGACGAACGGGAGGCGGACCCGCGGCGGGAGGCGGCCCGGCAGGTGCGGGTCGCGCAGGCGGCGTTCGCGGCCGACGAGTACGGCCGGGCCGTGGAGCGGCTGGACGCCGCGATCCGGCTGACGCCGAACGAGCCGCTGCCGCACTTCCTGCTCGCGCAGGTACGATTCGCCCGCGGCGAGTACGCGGAGGCGGCCGCCGCGATCCGCGACGGGCTGAAGCTCGCCCCGGACTGGCCGGCGAGCGCGTTCTCGCCGAAGCCGCTGTACGCCGCGAACCCAGCGAGATTCGACGAGCAACTCGCGGAACTGCGGGCGGCCGCGGCCGTGCAGCCCGGCGACGTGACGGTGCAGTTCGTGCTGGCGTACCAGTTGTGGTTCAAGGGCGACCGCGACGAGGCGGCGAAGCTGTTCCGCACGCTCGCGCCGAAGGTCAAGGAGAAAGCGATGGTCGAGGCGTTTCTGAACGTCGCCGATGTGCGGCTAGTCAAGAAGTGAAATCTGGGCGAAAGCCCAGGCACGGCCGTGCCTGGGCTTTCGCCCGAACGTGTCAGTTCACCTGCTCCATCTTCATGTGGCAGTTCTTG
Source organism: Limnoglobus sp. (assembly GCF_059499385.1). Classification (NCBI taxonomy): domain Bacteria; kingdom Pseudomonadati; phylum Planctomycetota; class Planctomycetia; order Gemmatales; family Gemmataceae; genus Limnoglobus; species Limnoglobus sp. The sequence goes on from NZ_JCABYM010000108.1 coordinate 18,294, forward strand.
TACTTCTTCCCGCTCCCGCACGGGCACGGGTCGTTGCGGCCGACCTTCGCCCCGACGTTGCGGATCGTTTCCACCTTCTTCACCTCGCCGCCGCCCGCGTTCGCGGCCGCCGACACCTGGGCCTGCTGCTCCGCCGACACCTGCGCCGCCCGCGCCCGCATCGCGCTCTCGGCCTGCCGGTGGACGGCCATCGCCCCGGCGTAGTACGCGCTCTGCACCTGCTCCTCGCCCACGTCCTCCATTTTGAACACCAGCTTCGTCGTCTTCTCGTGGATGCCGTCCCACATCATCTCGAACAGCTTCATCCCCTCCTTCTTGTACACGATCTTCGGGTCCTCCTGGGCGTACCCGGCCAGGCCAACGGTGCTGCGGAGGTGGTCCATCGTGAGCAGGTGGCTCTTCCACGCGCTGTCGAGTTCGTCCAGCACCAGCCGCCGCTCCATGTCGTGCATCTCGGGGCGGTAGTGCTCGTCGTAGGCGTTCAGCAGCACGTCGCGGGCCTTCTTCTCAGTCACGCCGGTCAGCGCCGCGGGATCGAGTTCGAGCTTCAACTCGGTCTTCGCCCACTCGACCAACTCGGCGGCGTCGCCGGCCTCGGACACCGTCGCGCCGCTGAACACGTCCTTCAGGTGCGCGTCGATCTCCGGGTAGTCCGCGGCGGGCATCGCGGCCTTGTTGATCTCCAGCAGCTTGTCCTTGATGATCGACCGCGGCTCCGTGCGGAACACGTCCTCGGCGACGGCCGGGCCGCGGAACCGGTGCATCGTCCAGCCGAGCAGTTGCTCGCGGTTCGGCCGGCGGTTCGGCGTCGTGCGTTCGGGGAGGTGTGCCGCCAGCCCGACCGTCACCGGGAACTCGATGTCCTTGTTCCGGTAGACCTCGCGGATTTTCTGCCGCAGCACGCCGCCGATCTCGTCGCGGTCCTGCCCCGCGAAGACCTTCGCGTCGATGTCCAGGCCGAACTGCTGCCGCGCCCAGTCGCCGAGCGAGTCGAGGCCGTACTGCCGGTCGAGGTAGCGGCGGCCGTCGGACAGGTCCACGGCCTCCACCGCCTTCTTCGCCGCGTCCTGAAGGTACTCGCCGAGGTTGTCCTTGCCAATTTTCTTCAGTTCCGCGACGCCGACCTTCAAGCCGAACCGCGTCTCGGCGACGCGGGCAAGCTCCTGCCACTTCCAGTCCTTCTCGTCGTCGCCGCCGAGGTTCTCGTCGATGGCCTCCTGGATGTAGATCGGGGCCGTGTCGAGCGCGCGGTCCTGCGCCACCTGCACGGCCTCCTCGAACGTGCAGCCCTTGAACTCGGCCGCGTCGAACTCCACCCCGAGGCGGCCGCTGGCGAACGCGGCGAAGCTGGCCGTGCCGTAGTCGTCGGCCGTGTACCGCTTCACCGCGTCGCGGATCTGCGCGTCGATCATGTCGAGGATCATGATCCGCGGGTTGCCGCCGTCCAGGATCGCCTGCCGGGCGGAGTACGTCCGCTTCCGCTGCGTGTCCATGACCTCGTCGTATTCGAGCAGGTTCTTCCGCTGGTCGAAGTGGTACTCCTCGACCTTCCGCTGGGCCTTCTCGATCTGCTTGGAGAGCATGTTGCTCTCGATCGCCTCGCCGTCCTTCAGCCCGATGAGGGGGCTATTCATCAGCCGCGCCATCCGCTCGCCGCCGAACAGCCGCATCAGTTCGTCTTGAAGGGAAAGATAAAAGCGCGACGAGCCGGGGTCGCCCTGCCGCCCGGCCCGGCCGCGGAGCTGGTTGTCGATCCGCCGGGACTCGTGCCGCTCCGTACCGATGATGTGCAGGCCGCCCATCTCGGCGACCTTGCGGCCCTCCTCCTTCATCTTCTCCTTCGCCTCGATCTCATCGACCGTCTTCTTCCACACGTCCTCCGGCACTTCCAGCCGTGTCGGGTAGAGCGGGCGGCTGTCGTCGTTCTTGAGCTGCTTCAGCCGCGCCCACGCGAGCGTCTCGGCGTTGCCGCCGAGGATGATGTCCGTGCCCCGGCCGGCCATGTTCGTGGAGATGGTCACGGCGTTCAGCCGCCCCGCCTGTGAGACGATCTCCGCCTCGCGGGAGACGTTCTCCGGCTTCGCGTTCAAAAGCTCGTGCTTGACGCCGCGCCGCTTCAGCATGGCGGACAGCGTCTCGCTCTTGGCCACGTCCGTCGTGCCGATGAGGATCGGCCGGCCGGTCTTGCTGATCTCCGCGACCTCGGCGACCACGCCGTCCCACTTGTCCTTCTCGTTCTTGTACACGAGGTCCGGGTGGTTCACCCGCTGGAGCGGCTTGTTCGTGGGGATCGCGACCACGTCGAGGTCGTAAATCTTGGCGAACTCGCTCGCCTCGGTCATGGCCGTCCCGGTCATTCCGCCGAGCTTGTTGTAAAGTTTGAAGAAGTTCTGCAGGGTGACGGTCGCGAGCGTCTGCGTCTCCTGCTTGATCTTCACCCCGTCCCGCCGGTGCTTGGATTCCACCGCCTGGTGCAGCCCGTCGCTCCACTGGCGGCCGAACATGGCCCGGCCGGTGAACTCGTCGATGATGATGATGCCGAGTTCGTTGTTCTCGCGCGGGTCCTGCGCGATCATGTAGTGCCGGTCCTTGTGGTACAGGTGGTGCGCCTTGATGGCGTTGTCCAGCAGGTGCGGCCACTCCATGTTGCCAGGCGTGTAGAAGCTCTCGACGCCGGCCAGCCGCTCGGCCTCGCGGACGCCGAGGTCGGTCAGGTGCGCGGACCGGTCCTTCTCCTTGATCTCGAAGTAAATCCCGCGGGGGACTTCCTTCACCTTCTCCGGGTCGAGCGTGCCGACGATGGGGAGGCCGTCGCCCTCCGTGCCGGTGAGCGTGGACTTGCCGGACGCCTTCATCTCCTGCCGGGCCTTCTTCTCCAGCTCAGTCAGCTTGCGGACGATCTCGTCGGCCTTCTCGTAGTTCTTCACGTCCGTGTACGCCGGACCGCTGATAATGAGCGGCGTCCGGGCCTCGTCGATGAGGATGTTGTCCACCTCGTCGATGATCGCGAAATTCAGCGGCGTCCGCTGAACCTGCCGGTAGTACGCGTCGTACTTCTCGTCGTCGAACCGGGCCGGCTTCATGTTGTCGCGGAGGTAGTCGAACCCGAACTCGGAGTTCGTGCCGTAAGTGATGTCGCACTCGTAGGCGTGCCGCCGGCGCTCCGGCTCCATGTCCGACTGGATGTACGCGGCCGTCACCCCGAGCGCCTGGTAGATCGGCAGCATCCACTCGCAGTCCCGGCGGGCGAGGTAGTCGTTCACCGTGATGACGTGGACGCCCTTGCCCTCGAGCGCGTTCAGGTACGCCGGCAGCGTGGCCACCAGCGTCTTCCCCTCGCCGGTGACCATCTCGGAGATGTTGCCGCGGTGCAGCACGACGCCGCCGACCATCTGCACGTCGTAGTGCCGCATCCCCTTCGCCCGCCGGGCCGCCTCCCGGCACGCGGCGAACGCCTCCGGCAGCACGTCCTCGAGCGTCGCCCCGGCCTTCAGCTGCTCCTTCAGCTTCGGCGTGATCGCCTTCAGCCCGTCGTCGTCGAGGGCCTTCATCGCGTCCTCGAACTTGTTGATCTTGTCGAGGATCGAGCCGGGGATGACGGTGTGCTGGAGGGCACTCTTCGGCCGCACGAACCCGACGGACTTGACCATCCGTTCGTTCGCGGACCCGAACAGCCGGGTAACGAAGCCGAGGCTGCCCTCGATGAACCCGTTGAACTTGTCGCCGAGCTTTTCGAGGAATCCGGATTCAACCTTCGTGTCGGTCGCCATTGGTCGTGCCTTCGGGCGTCGGGTGCGTAGTGGGCCAGAATGTCAGTCTAAGAATCGGGCGGGGAACGGGTCAATACAGACCGCGCGACCGGCAGAATTCGCCCAGGTTCTCGGACCGCTTCATCCGACAACGGACGCGGAGCTGGCGGAATCTCGCCGTGCGCGAAAATGGTCTCGGTTCCGTGCGAATCACAGGATAAGCTCGATGCCGGAATCATTGTCAAGAGGGTCGCGATGAGATACCGCCGCTTTCTCGCCCTGGCCGTCATCCTGGCTGTGCTGCTCGGCTGGGTCATCCTCCGGGTGGCGATGCCGGGCCTGCCCGAGAACCGTGGGCTGCCGCTCATCAAAATCGGTCCCGGCGGTGGGCCGGTCGCGGAGGCGTTCGACGCGGACGAGTACCTGAGCTACCGCGAGGCGTGCCGGGAAAAGAAGCTGGACCCCGTCGATCAATACGCGGTGGCGGCCAATACGCGGTGGCGGCGTTCTGGGCCGGGCGGGAGCTCGACGCCTACCGTGCGATCGACGGGGACGACAAGCCGAAGGCGTTCAAGTTGTGGACGCTCCGGTTGATTGACAAGTCGGGCAGTTCTACCTGGCCGAAAAACGACGCGAAGCACGGTCGCGCGCTTCAACTCCTTCGCGAATTGAACGACCTCAACCGGTCCGATCCTGTCGGCGAGTCGGAACCGTTCTCACAACTCATCTCCACATATCTCGTTTACTGCGAGGGCCGCTTCGAGGAAGCTGAGGCGGCGTTCGCGCGCTTACCCGCCGAGATGCAGTCCGGGGAGAAACGGGAATACGAGTCCATCTTCGGATGCCGGGTCGCTGGACTCTATCGCCGGAACCTGTGGCGCGAGGCATACGAGAAACTCGCGCCGCGTCGCCGCGTGTTTCAAGCGTTGGCCCATCGCATGTCGGCCGACAAGAAACATTCGGACATGCAAGCCCTGTTAGACACGCACCGTAAGCATTACCCGAACGACCCCGAGCGGGTCTACCACGAGGTCATTTTCAAGTCCGACACGAAGAAGCATTCCGAGGCGGTGGCTTTGGCCGAGGAGTTCTTGGACCCGAAGAATCGGGAAAAGATGCTGAAAAACGGCCCGCCTGAGTATCGAACGCTCCTGGGCTTCTACTCACTGGACATGCGGTTTCGCAAGGCGTATTCGCTCGTCATGTTGGGCCGACTCGACGAGGCGGAAGGAATGCTCGACTCGTTAATCATGACGTACCCGAGTCGCAACGAGTTTTTAAAGGTTCGGGTCGAGTTACTGATCGCGTTGCACAAGCACGACACGGAAAAAGTTGATCAAATCCTGTCCGCCGACCCCTACTGGGCGAACGGCATCTATATGGAAGACGACTACGCCACACCCTTTCTTTCGGAACCGTTCGCGGGCCTTCGCCAGAAGCATCCCCGGCCGACGAAGTGATTGCCCTCGGCCGTCGGCATCGGGTAGTGTGAACGGGTCGGCCCTCGTTCAGGATGACACCCAATGACCGCGCCTCCCGACGCACTCGCCCTGTTCCGCACCGTGCTGGCCAACCCGGCCGACGAGACGCCGAGGCTTGTGTTCGCCGACTGGCTGGAGGACTCCGGCCGGCCGCAGGACGCGGCGTGGGCCGGCTACCTCCGGGCCAACACGCTCGAACAAGGGACGGCATTCGACCCCGCCCGGCGGGACGGCTTCGTTGCTGGCGTGCGGGCGCGGCTGACGATTCCGGCCAGTGTCTTCGTCCGCCACCGTGATTTACTTAGCCGCTTACTGCCGCCGAAAAATGTGCGTGTCCGACTGTCCGACTTCGATCCTCATCCAGCAGCCGTCGAGCTACTACCTGCGGCGGTTGCGTTTGGACACCATCTGGTCCCGCTGACAACAGCTGGAAAGAAGATCGTCTTGGCTACTACCTACCCCGTTCAGGAAAGACTCGTCCCGTATCTCGGATACATTCTGAACCGCGACATCGAGCTTGTGGACGCCGAACCGTTTGAAGTCGAACGCTGCCTTGCGCATATCTACGGCGACTCGCGCCAGTACGAAATCATGGATTCAAACTTGGCGGAGTTCCACGACCCCTTCATCACGTTCACCTGAACCCCGTCCGCCCGTCCGCCCTCCATTCCGGCAACGAGTACGCCGCCGCCATGCACGAACTCTTCGAGCATACCGCCGACCTCGGCCTCCGCGTGACGGCCCCGACGCTCGACGCGCTGTTCGCCGAAGCCGGCGTCTGCCTCTTCTCGGCCGTCGTCGAGGACGTGACGACCATCCGCCCGCCCGCCACCGTAACCATCGAAATCGCCGGCGACGACCGCGAGTTCCTGCTGTTCGACTGGCTCCGCGAGCTTCTCCGCCGGTTCGAGATGGACGGCATGTTGTTCGCACACTTCGACGTGAAAGTCCGGCCCGACGGCCTCACCGCGACGATTAGGGGGGAACCCGTGGACCGCTCGCGGCATCCGTTGAGTCACGAAGTCAAGGCGATCACGTACCACGAACTGAAGGTCGAGCCGACCGCCGACGGGTGGCTGGCGGAAGTCATCGTGGACATTTAAGGGTTTGTCATGAAGGAAAGTTTCGCCGGGCCGCTGGAGCGGATCGACCCGTGCTGCGTCCGCATCCCGAAGAGCTACAAGCCGGGGATGCGGGTGGACGGCCTCATCTTCGCGAACGACCGGCTGCTCGATCAGATTCGCAAGGACCAGGCCGCCGACCAGGTCGCGAACGTCGCGTTCCTGCCGGGCATCCAGGGGCACAGCCTGGCGATGCCGGACATCCACTGGGGGTACGGATTCTGCATCGGCGGCGTCGCCGCGACCGACCCGGCCGAGGGCGGCGTCATATCGCCCGGCGGCATTGGGTACGACATCAACTGCGGCGTCCGCCTCGTGAAGACGAACCTCTTCCTCGACGACGTGAAGCCGCACTTGAAGGAACTGATCAAGGCCCTCTTCTACACCGTGCCGTCCGGCGTCGGGAAGAGCGGGAAGTACAAGTTCGACCCCAAGGAAACCCGCCGGCTCATGGGCGAGGGGCCGAAGTTCGTCGTCGGCCGCGACCTCGGCGTGCCGCGGGATTTGGAGTACACGGAGGCGAACGGGTTCATCGCCGACGGCGACCCGGATCAGGTGACGGACCACGCCGTCAAGCGCGGGGCGGAGCAATGCGGCACGCTCGGCAGTGGCAATCACTTCCTGGAAGTGCAGGTCGTCGATGCCGTCATCGACGGCGACGTGGCGAAGGTCTTCGGCCTCGAATTGAACCAGGTCTGCGTGATGATCCACAGCGGCAGCCGCGGCCTCGGCTACCAGGTGTGCGACGACGGCCTCGCGGCGTTCCGCGGCCTCGACAAGAAGTACGGCATCGACCTGCCGGACCGCCAGCTCGCCTGCGCCCCGGCCGAGTCGCCGGAGGGCCGGAAGTACATCGCCGCGATGCGGGCGGCCGCGAACTACGGGTTCTGCAACCGGCAACTGCTCATGCAGCAGGCCCGCGAGGTGTTCGCCCACGTCTTCGGCCGGTCGTGGGAAGACCTGGACATGTACCAGCTTTACGACGTGGCCCACAACATCGCGAAGCTGGAGGAACACACCGTTGACGGCAAGCTCAAGAAGGTGTGGGTCCACCGCAAGGGGGCGACGCGGGCGTTCCCGGCCGGCCACCCGGAGGTCCCGGCGCAGTTCCGGAGCGTCGGGCAGCCGGTCATCATCCCCGGTGACATGGGCCGGGCGTCGTGGGTGCTGGTCGGCGCGCCGGGCAGCATGGCGAAGACGTTCGGCACGACGTGCCACGGGGCGGGTCGCGCGATGAGCCGGACGGCGGCGGTGAAGGCCGCGGCCGGCAAGCGGATCGACAAGGAGCTGGAGAGCCGCGGCGTGATCGCGATGGCGAGCAGCCGCCACGGCCTCGCGGAGGAGCAGCCGAACGCGTACAAGAACGTGGACCACGTCGTCGAGGTGGTCCACGAGGCGGACCTCTCGCGGAAGGTGGCGCGGATGCGGCCGATCGGTGTGATTAAGGGGTGATAGTAGTAGGCACACTCCGTGTGCCGTTTCCTTCATGTCGCGGCGCGTTCGTCCGAGTCGCCGCGGCCGACAGGAAACGGCACACGGAGTGTGCCTACTACTATGGCTCAGTTCCGGCCCGGAATCCCTTCGGACATCCCGGCCGGCTTCGTGACCTTCGCGATCTTGAACGGCGGGAGGTCGCCCTTGCCCTTCGCGATCCGCACCTTCAGGTTCGAGTGCATGGCGTCGTACCAACCCTTGAACAGGTCGGTGTCCTCGCTTTCCTCGTCCCCGACGTTGTTCACGTCGTGCGGCTTCGACCCGTCGAGCACGACCTGGTAGCCGCCCTCCGGCGCGCCGTCGTCCTTCGCGTAGGTCGTCAGCTTGAACTTCCCCTCGGCGTCGGTGACGCCGTTCGCGTACTGCGGAATCCGCGGCAGGTTCGGGGCGTCCATCGGCACGAGCGTCACCCGCACGCCGGCGGCCGGCTTGCCGTCGTAGATCACCTGCCCGGTCACCGGGACGACCTCGACCGGCCCCGTCTCCGCCGCCGGCTCGCCGCACCCGGCCGCGGCCGCGGCCGCCACCAGCATCAACCACTTGAAGTGTCGCATCGGTCGGCCTCCGGGGGGTTAGTCGATCACGGCGATGTCGCCGCCCTGACGGTTGAGCAACTTCACGAACTGGCGGATGTCCATGTTCGCCTTGATGAAGTGGACCGAGCCGTCCGCGAAGACGTGCATCGCCCCGCCGGTGTGGAAGCTGTACACCTCGTTCCCGTTGTTGCAGTTCGTGTGGCACGGGCCGGGCGCGGTCACGCCGTCGCTCGGCTGCGCCCCGTGGGTGGCGTAGGCGTTCGCCCGGTCCGCCCACCCGCCGTCCGTGCCGATGTCCGGGGTCACGAGCCGGCCGAACACGTACCGGTCCGGGCGGCCGGCGCACTCGGAGATGACGGCCGTGTTCGACGCCCCGTCGTGGATGTCCGCCAGGCTCCAGGCCGCGTTCGTTTCCAGCACGCCGTCCCGCAGCTTGTTGTGGCCGAGGGCGTCCACGTACAGCGGCTCGAGGTTGGAGGCGTAGGCGTTGTTCGGGGCGTAGTCCGTCGGCGGGGCCGCCACCGGGACGCCGCGGACGGTCTTGTTACACGTCTTGTCCGGGTTCGGATTGCTCGGGCAAATGAACACGTTCAGCTTCGTGGAGATCGCCGCCGTGTTCGCCTCCCAGTTGATCTTCATGTCGTACTGGGCGGCCAGGTTGTTCTGCTCCAGGTACGGCAGGATGAACGGCGTCCAACTGTGGATCACGTTCCCGACGAGGCCGAGCCGCCGGGCCGTCTTGGCGTAACTCGGGTCCGTGCCGGACGTGTGGTCCATCGCCCCCGGCGGGAGGAACCCGTTCGCCGAGTTGTAGTTGTGCAGGGCGAGGCCGATCTGCTTCAGGTTGTTCGTACACTTCGTCCGGGCGGCCGACTCGCGGACCTTCTGAATCGCCGGGAGCAACAGGCCGATCAGGATCGCGATGATCGCGATCACGACGAGTAACTCGATCAGCGTGAACCCGCGGCGGGCGGGGGCCAAATTCTTCATGGATGAGTTCCGTAGAGGCTGTTTCACAACTGGTCTTGCACTAACTCCCGCCCTTGCGGCATGATG
>NZ_JCABYM010000109.1:0-27678 GCF_059499385.1 Limnoglobus sp.
GGGGGGGGGGGGGGGGCGCCCCCCGAGCTTCCTCCCTCCGACGCGATCCTCACCGGGAGGGAAAGGCGTACCCCCCTCCCTAACCCTCCCCCCTTGGGGGGGAGGGAACAAAACCAAAACCACGCCTTCGGCGTGAGCCGTTACGCCGCCTTGCCGTCGAACATCGGCCCCTTCTCCGCGGACGGGTCCGTCGCGGCCACGAACCGGGCCACCGCCCGGTTCCAGTGCCACCACCCGAGGGCCGCGTAGATCAGCACCCCGCCGGCGAACCCCGCCACCCACAGCGGGAGGTCGTGCGGGGCCGCCAGGTGCGTGTGCCCCACGGCCAGGATCGACAGCGGCGGCACGATCGTCAGCAGCACGTACCGGAACGGCGACAGCGGCCCGCCGGTCGCCGCCAGCAGCACGGCGCACCCGACGATCGTGACGAACCCGACGACCCCGGCCCACAGGCCGAACCGCTTCCCGGCCGCCTCCACGCTCGGCGCGTTCGCCGAGATCGACAGCCCGAAGGCGGCCATCACCAGCATGTGCTCCACCTGGAGCAGCACGACGCCGGGGTACGCCCACCACGGGTACGCCCCGCACAGCACGGCCGGGACGCCGATCATGAGCTGCCAGATCAGCGTGCCCCGCATCAGCCGGAACAGGCCCCAGAACTTCTGCCGGACGATCTCCCGCGGCGGCAGCGGCGTCACCACCAGCGTCAGCAGCGTGTCCCGATCCCGCTCGCGGGCGATGGACTCGATCCCGAACCGGCCCATCGTCATGATCGCCAGCCACGCCACCAGCATCGGCGCGTACCGGGCCATGTCCAGGATGAAGTATTCGCGGTACCCGCCGAGGCTGGAGACGCTCGCGGCCAGGAACAGCAGCGCGGGGGCGACGGCGAGCAGGAAGAACGCCAGCCGGTTGGACCGCGGGTTCTCGCGGGCCTTCGCGTGGACGTGGTGGCAGAACGCCTCCTTCCACCAGACCGCCTCGTCGTCCACCGGCCGCCGCGGCGGCGGGGGCGGCGCGTCCGCCTTCGTCTGCCCCGGCGTCGCGACCTCGGCGTTGTTCGCGCCGGCCCGCCGGATCATTCGGGCGGCGTACAGGAAGCACAGCCCGCCGACGGCGACGTGGAACGACGCGTAGTTCGGGAAGTCGGCGGCGATGGCCGTCACGCTCCCGCCGCCGATCCCCAGCGTCGTCCACTTGATCATGAGCGCGAGCGGGTTGCCGACCGCGACCCAGTCGATCACGTCGCCGAGCGACACGGCCGGCGGCGCGGCGGCCGAGCCGGGGAAGAACCAGACCTCCGGCCAGTACCGCAGCTGCGCCGCGACGAACACGACGAACAGGTACGGCAGGAACGCGACGGCGAACACGTTCCCGCCGGCCTTCTTGTTCGCCGCCAGCACCGACCCCAGCCCGGACAGCCCGGCGATGGACGCGATCGTCGCCCCGCCGTAGGCGAACGCGTACAGGAGCACCGCCGGCTCGACCTTGAACAGGATCGGCAGCAGCAGCACCGTCGGCAGCGCGGCCAGCGGGTACGTCAGGAGGCCGAGCATCCGGGCGAACATCTTCCCGATGACGAGTTCCCGCCCGCGGAGGTCGGTGACGAGCTGGAAGTCGAGCCGCTTCGACTCCCGGTCCTCGGCGACGGCGTAGGTGAGGTACTGGGCGGTCGTCGCCAGCGTCGTGATGAACAACACCCAGAACACGAACAGGAACCCGCCGGTGGCGATGTTCGCGACATCGTCCGGGTGCGGCCGGTCGTCCGGCGGCCGCTCGGTGAGGACGTAGTAGAAGATCAGCAGCGGGACGCCGGCGACGGCCGCGAGGAGCGGCCGCCAGAGGTGGTTCCGCACCCGCCGCGTCATGCGGAGCAGCTCGTGGTTGAGGAACGGGCCGAACAGGTACAGCTTCCGCGTGTCCGCGAGGCACGCGAGGGCGAACAGGCCGAGGCTGACGGGGAGCAGCCACCACCAGTGGAAGGACGCCGCGAGCGTCGCGACCCCGAGGGTGGCGACGTAGGGCGTGTAGCGTTCCGGGTCGAACCGCGCGGGGGCCATGGGAGGCATTATGGGGGAAACGGCGGGCCTCGACTTCCGAAGTCCGGCTTCGACTTCGGAAGTCGATCACCCGCAGGGGCCGGAGCGGACGCGGCGAACGCCCCGGTTCCGTTCGACTTCCGAAGTCGAAGCCGGACTTCGGAAGTCAGGCTTTCCGCTCCTTCGTCGGCCGCGTCTGGTTCTCGAACGCCAGCCTCGCCGACTCCGTCGCGACTAACGAGATGGCGGCCAACACGCCGAGGCCGAGGATGACGACCGCCAACAGGTAATCGTTTGCGTCCCGTTCGCTTCCGTCGCCCAAGAAGCCGGCCACAACTTGCGGGGCCGGGGGCAAGATGGCCCCGGCCAGCACCAACAACCCCCGCGTACCCCCGCTCGCTCCAGCGGCACAGCAGACCGTCATGACGGTGACGCCCACCACCCACCCCACGTACCCGAAGAACACCTTCCCGAACGCCCGGATCGCGGTCGTCGAGTACACGGACGCCAGCAGCCCCAGGGACGCGGCCGCGCACAGCGCCGCCAGTGAGGTCAGCACCAGGAACAGTACCGCCACCGCCGGGACGTGGCCCGTGACTATCGCGGCCAGCCAGAACAGCACGAAGCAGCCGTAGACGTACCGCACGCTCAGCACCGCGGCGAGCCACTTCTGCCGGAAGATTTCGCCCGGCTCCAGGTCGGTCACGAGCAGCGCGTCGAGCGTGTCGAGTTGCCGCTCCCGGACGACGCTGCGGCTAGCCGCCCATGCCACCGGGCCGCACGTCGCGAAGAAGCAGAACACGCTGCTGAACGCGACCCGCACGCGGGCTTCGCTGTCCCGGTTACCCGCCACCTCTTCCATCGCGAAGTGAAACAGTGACCCGCCGAAGGCGACCACCCACACCACCCACGTCTGCCCGCCGAGCAGCCGGGCGGCCCAGCGTTCGATGAAGAAACTGCCGCTCGTCCGCTCCCGCCACAGCACGGGCGCGTCGGCCACCGGCGACCGTGGCGGCGGCTGGTTCGCCAGCACGACGGCCTGCCGGACCAGCGACCCGCCGTCGCGGCGGCCGTCCCGCCGCAGGAACCGCACCGCGAACAGCCACCCGGCCACCACCACGAGCAGCTGGCCGGCGACGAAGTGCCGCAGGATGCGCGGGATTTCCGTGTCCAGCGCGTTCGCCCGCGTTGCGTCTTCGATCTGCCAGGCGGTGAACGCGACCGACCCCATTCCCACAGCCGTGACCGCATCTGATAACCGCGCGGACTGGACCTCGGGCATCAATTTTGAGGTCCCGATCCCGTAAGTCACGGTCTGGTGCAGCCAGACGACGACAATCGCGCTGACGACCGCCGCAGCCGACTTCCCGGCGACGGCCGAGCACGCGATGGCGACACCGCTCAGGCCGAGCAGCCCGGCCACGTACAGGACGCCGACGGCCAGCACGAACCGCGGCTCCACGCCGCCGAGCAGCGTCAGCAGCGCCAGCACCGGCACGACGAGGACCGCGTACCCGAGCACCACGACCAGCCGCCCGGCGAGCTTCCCGGTGAGGATTTCCCGGTTCCGCAGGTCGGTCACGAGCAAGTGCTCCAGCCGCTTCGCCTCCCGCTCCTCGGAGATGACCGTCGGCAGAATCCAGCCGGCGTACAGCCCGGTGACGAGGGCGGTGATGACGGCGACGACGGCGAAGAACATCTCCGCGAATTCCGTGGCCCGGTTCGGCGTCAGCGCGTCGCGGCGGACCTCCTGCGCGTAGACCCACAGGAACAGGAACAGCAGGAAGGAAAGGATCAGCACGCGGAGAATGAAGACTATAGGCGTGCGGGTGACGACGTGCAGCTCGCGGAGGGCGAACGGGCCGAACAGCAACAGGCCGTGGTCCGGCGAGTACGCGGCGAGAAGGAGGAGAAGGATTCCGGCGCCGCCGAGGGCGAGGCCGAGCGGCCCGCCGGCGTACAGCCCGGCGACGAGCGACAGGGAGCCGAGCAGGCCGACGCGCGGGGCGTGGCGTTCGAGCGGGGACGACGGCATCCGGGCCATTATGTCGGCGGGACGCGGCCGGGGGAATGGCCCGACTTCCGAAGTCCGGCTTCGACTTCGGAAGTCGATCCCGCGCGGGGGCCGGAGCGGACGCGGCGAACGCCCCGGCCCCACTCGACTTCCGAAGTCGAAGCCGGACTTCGGAAGTCGGGTGGTTACTTCACCACCGTCACCGGGCCGTGGTCGTCGCAGTGGTCGCCGTGCGGGTGGTGCAGGTGGCCGTCCACCAGGTAATCGACGTGGTCGCCGTGCGGCACGGCCTCGTGGCCGCACCCCGCCCCGTGGACGTGCCCCTTGGCGTGGCCGTCGCAGGCGTGCCCGGTCGTGCAGTCGGCCGGGTTCGCCGCCGACACGGGGATCGCGTGTTCCTCGACCCCGCCGTCGGCCGTGTGGTGGTGCAGGTGGCCGTCGTGCAGGTAGTCCACGTGGCCGTCGTGTTGGATCGCCGTGTGCCCGCAGGCCGGGCCGTGCTGGTGGTCGTGGTTCTCGTGCGCGTGCCCCATGTCCGGTCTCCGGGATCAGGAACGAGATTCAAACGCCCGCCCCCATTCTAGCACCCGGCCTCGGTCGTTTTTGCCTTTGTTCCCTCCCCCCTTGGGGGGGAGGGTTAGGGAGGGGGTAGCCTCCCTTCCTCCGGGACATTCGCTCCGGAAGCGGGAAGCTCACCCCCCTCCCTAACCCTCCCCCCCAAGGGGGGGGGGGACAAGACCACGAACCCCGGCCAGTGGCCCGGACCGCGAATCAGTTGCCGGGAGGGGCGGCCCCCCCGCGGCTCTCGAACACGAACCCGAGGGCCTTCGGAATGATCTTCAGGTTCACGCCGACGCGGGCCTTCAGCATCGCGCCGCCCTCGTAGCTGACGTAGAACGCGGACACCTTCTTGTCGTCCGTGCCGAGGACCTGCGCGGCCATCTGGCCGGCCTGCGGGTTCACGGCCGTCACCAGCTCGCCGAGCTTCTTCGGGTTCACGACCACGTCCACAACATTCGCCGCCGCCGGCTTCGCGGTCAGCGCCGACTTCAGGGCCGCGGACGCGTCCGTGCCGAGCGCCAGGTAGATGCCCTTCGGTCCGAACGCGACGAGCGGCTCCTTCGTGCCGAACAGCCCGGAGAACGGCTCCCCGCCGCCGCCGGCCGGGGGCGTGAGCTTGTGGACGTTCACGCCGTCGATCGTCTCCACGTCGAACTTCAGCGCGTCCTTGAATTCTTGCGGCGCGCCGTCGGCCTTCGCCGCGGCCTTGATCGCCTTCTCCAAGCCGGTCGCGTCCTCGAACGTCAGCGCCACCAGGGCCGTGTAGTGCCCGTCCTTGTCCGGGCCGTTGACGGCAACGGCCAGGTCGCTGCCGCCGGCCTTCACGGTCCGGCCGAGGCCCTTGAGCAACTCGTCGAGGACCGGCTGCGCGAACGGCGGGGCCTGGTCCTTCGACTTCTGCCCTTGCTCGATCAGCTTCACGAAGATGTCCTGCATCTCCGGGGCGGTGACCGGCAGCTGGAACAGCGCGCCGGCGGCCGTCTTCTCCGTCACGAGCGACGCGAACCGGTTCGTCGTCGGCTTCGTGTCGGCCAACTCCTTCGCGTAGGCCGTCCCCTTCTTCGGGACCGCGTAGGACTCGAACGCCACCTCGCCCGCCTTCTCGTCCAGGAGCAGCCGGAACCCGCTCTCGTCCGTCTCCTTCCACTGCGCGGCCATCCGCTTCGACATGGCGGCGTAGCTGGTCGCGATGTCGCCGAGCAACTCGCCCCAGACCGGCATGTTCCGGGCGAGGTCGTTCACCTGCTCGACTTGCTCGGCCTGCTGCTTCACGACTTCCTCGGGGAACCGGTCGGCGAACATCCGCACGAGCACGAGGCCGGGGTCGTTCGCCTTCACCACGTCACCCGCCGCGAGCAGCGCCTTCGGGTCGAGCAGTTCGTCCTTCGCGTTGACGCCGAGGTAGACGTACCCGTCGTGGAACCGGGCGCGGGCCGCCAGGTTCGGCTCGTCCCCCTGCTTCTGGGTCGTGACGACGTACAGCCCCTTGTTCCCCTCCACCGGCTTGACGACGAGCGGGTCGTCCGCCGGGGCGGCCAGGCGGTTGACGAACTCCTTCAGGTCTTCCACGCCGGTCGAGGGGATGGCGAGGAAGCCGTAGATTTCCTTGAAGTCGTCCGGCCCCTTGAGGGCCTTGTTCGGCAGGTAGACGTACCCGAAGATCGGCTTCTTCGTGTCGAGGCCGGCCCACCCCTTCTCGCCGAGCTTGGCCTTGATCTGGCCGTCCACGAGGCCGGCGAGGCCGTCCCCGGCGACGGCCTTCACGATGGTCTTCACGTCGGCGAGCAGCTTCTCGACCGGGGCGAGTTGAAAGACGACGGGCGGGCCGCCGGCCTTGCCGCCGGCCGGGGCCGGGGCGGCGAACCCAACGAGCGGAATCGAGAGCAGAACCACGGCCGCGGACAGCAAGCGGGATCGCATGATCGGACTCCTGGGGGTTGCCGGCATCTTACACCGGGGGCGGGGAGATGGTATGGTGACAGTCCCACTAACGCCGTTCGCGCCGACTGTATAGCCGCCGGCTTGCCGGCGGGGTTTGTAAACCCCAAAGCCCGCCGGCAAGCCGGCGGCTATATGAAGACGGCTCGCCGAATTCTTCAACTGGTGCAAACCATGTTCCGCCTCCTCGCCGCCGTGGGGTTGTTCGCCGCCGCCGGACAAGTTTTCGCCGCCGACCCGACGTACTGGGCGGACGTGCGGCCGATCCTGCGGAAGCACTGCACCGTCTGCCACAACGAGCGGAAGCTCGACGAGCCGGACGTGTCCGCCGGGCTGGCGCTCAACACGCCGGCCGCGATCCGCAAGGGCGGGAAGGTTCCGGTGCTGAAGGCCGGCAAGCCGGACGAGTCTTTACTCGTCACGCTTCTGACGGCCAAAGACCTGAAGCGACGGATGCCGCTCGACGACGACCCGCTGACGGCGGACGAGATCGCGGTGATCCGCAAGTGGGTGCAAACCGGCGCGGCCGAGGGGGACAAGCCGAAGGACGACGAAGTCGTCGCGGTCACGACGCGGCCGCGGAAGAGGCTCGACGTGACGTTCCCGCTGAAGCTAACGGTGAAGGGCAAGCCGGTCGAGCTGGTGCTGCCGGTCGGCCCGTTGCCGCCGGTCGCGGCGGTCGCGTTCAGCCCGGACGGGACGCGCCTCGCCGTCGGCAGCTACGGCCGCGTCACCGTCTGGGACTTAACGTCCGCGAAGCCGGCGCAGACGCTCACGAACGTGCTGGCGGCCGTCAACGACGTGAAGTTCAGCCCGGACGGGAAGCTGCTCGCCGTGTCCGGCGGGCAGCCGTCGGCCCGCGGCGACCTGCGGCTCTTCTCGACGACGGACTGGAAGCTCGTTCACACCCTCGGCGGGCACGCGGACGTGGTATCCGGCGTCGCGTTCAGCCCGGACGGGTCGAAGCTCGCGTCGGCCAGCTTCGACAAGACGGTGCGGCTGTGGAGCGTCGCTGACGGCAAGCTCGTTCACACGTTCACCGGGCACTCGGACTTCGTGTACGCGGTCGCGTTCTCGCCGAAAGGGGACTGGTACGCGACCGCGAGCAAGGACCGCACCGGCCGCGTCATCGACGCCGCCACCGGGAAGGGCCGGCTCACGTTCAGCGGCATGGACAACGAGGTACTCGCCGTGGCCGTGCGGCCGGACGGCCAGCAGGTCGTCACGTCCGGGCTGGAGCCGCAACTGCACTGGTGGGACGCGACCACCGGCGAGCGGCTGAAGCGGCAGGCCGGGCACAACGACGGCGTCCACGAGATCGCGTTCGACAAGGGCGGGAAGCTGGCCGCGAGTGCCGGGGCGGACAAGACCGTGCGGCTGTGGAACCCGCAAACCGCGGCCGCGGTCCGAACCGTGGCGGTGGGGTCCATCGTATACGCAGTAGCCTCAGACGCGGCCGGCAAGCGGGTCGCGGCCGGGGCCGCCGACGGCACGGTCCGGCTGTTCGACGTGGAATCCGGCCGGCCGCTCGCGACGTTGTGGGCCGGGGAATTGGGCTGGCTGGCGACGACGCCGGAAGGGTATTACGCCGCGGCCGCCGGGCTGGCGGTGAAATGGCGTTCCGGCGACGCGAAGCCGCTCGCCGGGCTGAACGCGGCCGCGACGGTGGCGAAGGCGCTGGCCGGCGAGAAGGTAACGGAGCCGAAACCATAGTAGTAGGCACACTCCGTGTGCCGTCTGCTGTCGGTCGCAGCGACTTCCGGGAACTCGCCGACCCGCCGAGGAGACGGCACACGGAGTGTGCCTACTACTATGTGCCCCGGCCATCGCTATAACGGCAGAACGAACTCGTCCTCAAGGTTTCGGAGATACTTCATGCGACGGATTAGCCGACTGGTCCTGGGCAGCGTTGCCGTCCTCGGCCTGGCGACGGCGGTGGTGGCGCAAGCCCCGGCCCCGGCCGCCCCGCAGACGCCGGCCCCGGCCCCGACCACGCCGCCGGCCCCGGCGGCCGCGACGACCGACCTGTACCCGCTCAAGGTCGGCAGCAAGTGGAAGTACAAGCTCGGCGACGCCCAGGAGGTCGAAATCCGGGTGGACGCCATGAAGGACGGCGAGGCGACCCTGGCCACCTACGTGCAGAACCGGGCCGTCGCGAAGGAATCGGTCAAGGTCCAGGCGGACGGCGTCTACCGGACGAAGATCAATGACAGCCCGATCACCCCGCCGGTGAAGATTCTGGCGCTGCCGGCGAAGAAGGACGCGACCTGGACGATCGACTCGAAGGTCCAGGAGCAGGCGCTGAAGGGCAAGTACACGATCAAGGACGAGAAGGAGAAGGTGAAGACGAAGGACAACAAGGAGTACGACGCGGTCGTCGTGGACGCCCCGGAGCTGGACGTGGCCGGGACGAAGACGAGCGTGAAGACGTGGTTCAGCCCCGGCAAGGGGATGGTGAAGTTGAGCTACACGATCAACAGCTACGAGGCGACGATCGAGCTGGTCGAGTACGTCGAAGGGAAGTAACTTCCTGTCACGAACGCGAACGCCCCGGCACGGCCGTGCCGGGGCGTTCGCGTTTATTGCATCCCGAACAGGGGCGAGCCGGCGAGCAATTCAATGTTGCGGAGAAACACAACCGGACGGTCCATGTGAACCGCGTACTGAATGATGAAGTTCTCGTGGTTCGCCTGAAACACCTGCAACCTGGCGTGCCGGTAGTCGAACGCCGGATCGCCCCAGGTCGTGGGGCGGGTTTGATGTTGCTGGTCGATGTGCCGCATGGCACGGGCGAACCACTCCATCTCCCCCAGCCGTGCCGCAATCTCCCCCAAGCTCAACACTCGTTGGAGGACGTTTGCCAGGGGAGCGACCGTGTACCGAGTTTCATCGGCCATCGTGGGCGACCCCGTGTTCGGCGGCCAACCGGTCGATCAGTTGAGTGAATTGGCCGGCGTTCGCTTCCGCGGTTGCCAATTCTTCGGGGGTCGGAAGCGGGAAGACGAGTTGCAACGCCCCGACGAGTCGGTCCCGTTCGGACCGGAGGGCCGCGACTTCTTCTGTCAGCGCGGCGTTCGCCCGTTGCAAGTCCGCGAGTTGTGTGAGTAGTTGTTCTTGACTCATGGCGTGATTTCCCCCTTCGGTCCTTCACCCCATCTTACCGTCCGGCTCCTCGGCACGCCAGACAGCAAGGGCGTCACCTCGCCACGACCTCCCGCCGCTCCGCGGCGTCCGTCTGTTGCGTTATCGGTCGTTGCGGCGCGTTCAGGAACCGCTTCTCCACCGGGTGGTAGAAGCCCCACGCCGCGAGTAGCGACGCGGCCGTGCAGACCGGGACCACCACGAACAGCGCCGCGGCCGGCGTCGAGAAGCCCGCGTGGTGCAGCCACGAACTGCCGAACAGCGTGACCGGCAGGTGAACCAGGTACAGGCTGTAGCACATCCGCCCGCACCACCGCAGCGGGGCCAGCCATCGGGCCTTCGATAAGGCCGCGTCGAACCGGTGCAGCCCGCAGAGCAGCACGGCGAACGCGAACGCGATCACCATGTTCCCCGGCCCGTTCGACGCGAACGCCCACCACCCCGGCACGGCCCGCAGCGACCACAGGAACAGCACCAACAGGAACACCTCCAGGCATCGCGCGATCGTCGGCGTCGCTCGTGCGACGCGGTAGTAGACCGCCACCCCGGCCGCGAACGACAGCCACAGGCCGTTCAGGAACAGCCCGTCTGCCTTCCACTGGTATGCCCGCAGACCGGGCCACGCGCTCAGGTCGGCCACGTTCAGGAACACGATGGCCGTCACCAGCGTCAACAGCGGGAACAGCCACCGCCGCGCGACGAGCAGGATGAGGCCGACGACGACGTAGAACTGCTCCTCGTAGCAGAGCGTCCAGAGCTGGATGGAGTAGTGCATCTTCGGCGGGCCGACGAGGTACGGCCGCCACTCTTCCGTCAGCGTGAACGAGCCGACCCACTGCCAGAACGAGAAGTGCTCCGGCCGGAACATGAAGTCCGAGTAACCGGGGACCGGGCGGAACCACGCCCACGCCGGGAGCAGCGCCAGCAGCCCGAGGCAGACCGCGAGGTACGCCCACAGCGGCGGGTAGATGCGCTTCAATCGGCGGAGGAAGAACGTCGCCGCCGGGCGGGGCTTGTCCCGCGCCGCGTCGGCCGTGGCCGCGATGCAGTACCCGCTGATGACGAAAAAGACCGGCACGCCGACCCACAGCTTCGACGTGAGGACGAGCAGCCAGTCGAGGGCCGAGCCGCCGTGGTCGCGGACGCGGTCGAGGAACTCGTGCGACGCGGCGTAAGAGTTCGTGCAGTGGTAAACGACAACGCACAGGCACGCCAGCCCCCGCCAGGCGTCGAGGGCGTCGTACCGCGGGCGGCGGGGGGTGGGAGTCGCGGGTAACACCCTCAACGGGTAGCACAACTTTCCCGCCCGGTCCAATCGTGCCGGGTTTGCCAGAACCCCAACTCGTCGGGGCCGTGACCCGGCGAGCGTCGGGGCGTAAGCCCGACGTGGCTCCACGCGCACCGCGGCATGTGTCGCGGGGAATTCAGCTCGTTGCCCGTGGCGTAGCCACGTCGGGCTTACGCCCCGACGCTCGCCGGGATTCGTCGGCGGGGGAAAGAATCCGTTCGCCCGAAGGTCCGCCCCGACCGGGTGGGGTAAGGGCCATTATTCGCTACAAGGTTCACCCGCCGCCTTGTAGCGAATAATGACTACTACCCCACTGGAAGGGGGTAGTATTCCGAACGAACCCCGTTCCACTTCCTCGTCGCACCAACACGCCCTCCTTCCCGTCCTTCACCCCGCCGCCGGTTTCCTTCAACCTGTGCCGGTTATCCGGTCGATGACGGATGACGTGGCCGTGTCGGGCGGACGCGGCCCCGGCGAAGGAGAATTGTCCATGCGAATCACCACGCGCGTCTTGGCGGGCCTCACCCTGTTGTCCGGCGTCGGAACCGCGACGGCCGTGCCGCCGACGCCGAAGGCGGAGGAGATGGCCGCGGTCCAGCCGAAGCAGCCCGGCGTCGCCGTGACGCCGCTCGCGCCGGCGGACGTGGCCCGCTGCCGCGTCACCCCATACCCGGACGCGGCGAAGCCGGTCGGCTATGTGCTCACGGACGCGAACAACAAGCCGGTCCGCCGGTTCCTCGCCGTCGAGTCGCGGAATTACAACATCCTGTCCTTCTACCAGAACGGCCAGGAGGTCTACCGCGAGACGGACGTGCCGACCGGCAAGCAGTTCCGCTGGCTCGGCGCGAACGGCAGCAAGGTCGGCGTGGACACCGACGGCAACGGCACCGTGGACGTGTGGGAAACCATCTCGCCGGAGGAGGTCAGCCGCGAGGTGTTCGACGCGATCCTCCGCAAGGACGCCGCGAAGCTCCAGGCGCTGATGGTCACGCAGAAAGACCTGCAAGCCGTCGGCCTGCCCGCGGCCCAGGCGCAAGCCATGCTCGGCCGCGCCCAGAAGGGTGCGGAGCGGCTTCAGCAAACGATCAACGAGTTGAAGCTGACCGAGAAGGCCCGGTGGGTCCACGTCGAGCTGTGGACGCCGGAGACGGTCCCGGCCGACGAGTTCCAGGGCCGCACCGACCTGGTCCGCCACCGCAACGCCGGCGTGCTGGTGGACAAGGGCGTGGACAACCAGGCGGTCACGTTCCAGCTCGGCGAGCTAGTGCAAGTCGGCCGGGCGTGGAAGCTCGTGGACGGCCCGTCCATCGGGTCGCCGTCGAGCGACCCGCCGGTGGCGGGCAACGTCGTGCAGGACCTGCCGAAAGACGTGCAGGAAATCATCAAGAAGCTCGAAGGGCTGACGAACCCCGGCTACGGCGACGCGAAGTACGGCCAGTTCCAGATGGACCGGGCGGCGATCCTCAACGACGCCGTCACGAAGCTGCAGAACCACCCGTCGCAGGAGTTCTTCCTGAAGCAACTGCTGGACGCCTACGTCGCCGCCGCCGAGGGCGGCGCGCCGGACGCGGCGAAGCAACTGACCGCGTGGCGGGACCAGATCGAGAAGGTGGCGAAGGGGTCGGCCCTCGCCGGGTTCGCCGCGTTCCGGGTGCTGGGGCTGGAGTACACGACGAAGCTGTCGGCCACGGCCGCGGACGCGAAGAAGATCGACGAGGTGCAGACGTGGTGGCGGGACTCGCTGGCCGCGTTCATCAAGAGCTACCCGGCGAACGACGAGACGCCCGAGGCGCACTACCGGCTGGCGCTGGCCGAGGAGGTCCGCGGGCCGAAGGGCGAGGAGGAGGCGAAGAAGCACTACGCGGCCATCGCGAAGAACTTCCCGACGCACCAGCTCGCCGCCCAGTCCGCCGGGTCGATCCGCCGACTGGAGAGCGAGGGGCAGGTGATGCAGTTGAGCGCGACGACGCTCGACGGCCACCCGGTCAACGTCGCGAACCTCCGGGGCAAGGTCGTCGCCGTCTACTACTGGGGCAGCTTCCACAGCGGGCTGAAGAACGACGCGAAGGAGCTGGCCGAGTTGGAGAAGAAGCTCGGCGGGAAGCTGAACGTGGTGACGGTCTGCCTGGACACGGACAAGGCGGTGGCGGCGAAGGCGGCGGCGGACGCCGGCCTGCCGGGAGCGCACCTGTTCGCCGCCGACGGCAGCCTGGGGGCGCAGTACGGCATCATCGGCACGCACCTGTTGCTCGTCGGCAAGGACGGCAAGGTGGCGAACAAGAACGCGCAACTCTCGCTCGCCGCGGACGAGGCCGAGAAGCTGGCGAAGTAAGTTGTTGATAGAACGCCGAAAGCCCAGGCACGATCGTGCCTGGGCTTTCGCGCTTTCACCCGTCGCTTCGAGCGTGTACAACAGTTCCACCTCCCTGTTCCCGCACCCCGGCCGGCCCATGCTCGCGAAGTTGCGCTCGTTCACGCTGCTCGGCATCGACGCCCTGCCGGTCGAGGTCGAGGTCGATCTCGCGGCCGGGTTCGGCAAGATCGTCCTCGTCGGCCTGCCCGAACTCGCGGTGAAGGAGAGCGTCCACCGCATCGAGCGCGCCCTCGCCAACCTCGGCTACGCCCGACCGCTCGGCCGGTTAATAATCTCGTTGGCCCCCGCAGACCTCCGCAAGGAGGGCGGCGCGTTCGACCTGCCGATCGCGCTCGGCATCCTCGTCGCGACGGGGCAGATCAAGCCGGAGCAGATCGCGGACTTCGCGACGGTCGGCGAACTCGCCCTGGACGGCAGCGTGCGGGCCGTCCGCGGCGCGCTGGCGACGGCGATGGCCGCCCGCGACCTCGGCGTGAAGAAACTGCTCCTCCCCCGCGAGAACGCCCGCGAGGCGGCCGTCGTCACGGAGGTGGAAGTCTTCGGCGTCACGTCGCTGGCGGAGGCGGTCGGCATCATCACCGGGGCCGTGGCCGTCGATCCCGTGTCGCCCCGCATGGACGAGATCGAGGAGCGGCTGAACAAGTACGACATCGACTTCGCGGACGTCCGCGGCCAAGAGAGCGCGAAGCGGGCCGTGACCATCGCCGCGGCCGGGTCGCACAACCTGCTGATGCTCGGGTCGCCGGGCAGCGGGAAGACGATGCTGGCCCGCCGGCTGCCGACGATCCTGCCGCCGCTGACGCCGGACGAGAGCCTGGAGACGACCCGCATCTACTCCGCCGTCGGTCGGATGCCGGCGGGCGAGGCGCTCCTGACGACGCGGCCGTTCCGCAGCCCGCACCACACGATCTCGGACGCCGGCATGGTCGGCGGCGGCAGCACCCCGCAGCCGGGCGAAATCTCGCTCGCGCACCACGGCGTCCTGTTCCTCGACGAGCTGCCGGAGTTCAACCGCCGCAGTCTGGAAGTGCTCCGGCAGCCGTTGGAGGAGGGGGCGGTCACGATCGTGCGGGCGGCGCACTCGACGAAGTTCCCGGCGAACTTCATCCTCGTGTCGTCGATGAACCCCTGCCCGTGCGGGTACATGGGCGACCCGAAGCACAACTGCAAGTGCTCCCCCATCGCGGTGGAGAAGTACCTCGGCCGGCTGAGCGGCCCGCTGCTCGACCGGATCGACCTGCACATCGAAGTGCCGAGCGTCCCCTACGAGGAGCTGTCGAAGCTGACGGACGGCACGAGCAGCGCGACGATGCGGGCGGACGTGGCGCGGGCGCGGGCGGTGCAGGCCGAGCGGTTCGGCAAGCGGGCGAGTTGCGTGAACAGCCGGATGACGCCGCGGGAGATGCGGAAGTACGCCGCCCCGGACGCCGCCGGCCGCGGGCTGTTGCAGACGGCGATGGACTCGCTGGGATTGTCGGCGCGGGCGCACGACCGGATTTTGCGCGTGGCCCGCACGATCGCGGACCTGGCGGGGAGCGAGAACGTGCTGGAGAACCACATCTCGGAGGCGATCAACTACCGCACGCTCGACCGGAAGCTGTGGGAGCGGTAGTCGTCCGTGTTTCGACTTATAGCGGTGGGCTTGTCCACCGTGCGGCCGAGTCTTCGAGGCCGCGTGCGCCTTCCTCCCGCGGGAACCTGTCCCCGATGGGAGGAACGTCCCCGCGGGAGGAACGCCCTCGCGGTTCTCGAAGACTCGAACCGCCCCCCGGCAAGCCAGGGGCTATATGACCGCCCGCGCGCGGATCGCTTCCTTGTCCCGGCGGTCTTCGGCCTTTCGACTTTCCACGTACCGCCGCCGGACGACCTCGACAATCGAATGGTGCTTCGCCGAGTTGGGGAGCGTCGTCCGAAGGTGCTCGATCAAGATCGGCTCGATCGGAGCGACGGCCGGCCGCAGCTCGACATCGGGGACGAGCGGCAACAGGTACGCCTGGGTCATCGGCACGTCCGTCCGCGAGAGAGCGACGCGAACGGCGGCCGGGTCGTCGAGCAGACCGCCCTGCACGAACGCTTCAAACCCGGCCCGGCTGCGGAGGACGGCCAGTGCGGTCGCCCGGTCCGTCTCCCCGCGGCCGAGGCGGGCGAGGTTGCGTTCGTCCTGGGACCGCTCCAGGATCGTCACGTCCGCCCAGTCCTTGTCCCGCTCCGTCTCCTTGCTGCGGATCAAATCGGCGAGGCCCAGGAAGGCGATCTCGCGGCCGCCGTAGGGACCGCGGACCGAGCGGGCTAGGAGGTGTTCCCGTGGGGCTAGCAGGTGATTCTCGCACCAGAATTCCAGCAACTCGTCCTTCCCGGACGGCAGCCGGCCCAACTTAAACCGGCGGAACGCCCCTTTCCGCCAGGAGTCCCCTTCGACAGGCCCTCCGTCGGGAAACAGGCCGGACCGCCCCAGCCGCTCGGAAAGGTCGGACCAAACGTCCGTCGAGATGTGCAGGTCGAAGTCGTCGGTATTTCGATTGAACCCGTAGAACCGGACGGCGTGCCCACCCATGACCAAGCAGGAGACGCCCACGCCTTCGAGGGCGGTGACGACGGCCGCCAACCGTTCCTCGCCGGTCATGTCAGCGAGTCCTCGCGGCTCGGGCTGCCGTGGGAGCGGTAGAGTTGCAGCAGCGGGTGTCGGCCCAGCTCCTCGTCCGTCGCCCCGCTCGCGAACAGCCTCAGCACTTCCGGGTAGGCTCGGTCGAGGTACTTCTCTTCCGCTTCGTACACGGTCGCGGCCTCGCCGGTGAGGAGTATTCGCTCCACCGGGTCGGTGATGACCGCCAGCAATTCCGCGATGTCGTCGTGGTGCTTCATGTCCGAATTATAACGCAAGTCGGGCACGTTCCCCACCGCTTTTGAGTGCCTCAGATTCGCACGAACACCCGGTTGCGGTACATCCACCACAGGATCAGCCACCACACCGTCAGCAGCACCACGCCGGAGACGAACGGCTCGTACTCCTTGCCGAGGAGCTGAAACACCGACGGGCCGAAGTGCGTGCGGAAGAAGCCGGGCGGGTCCGTGCCGACGATCAGGTCCCGCACGTGGGGGATTTCCGCCAGGCAGTACGCCACGATCGAGTTCGCCCCGATCACCCGCAGCGGGTAGCTCCAACCGGGCCGGTTGATCGCGTCGGTCGTCGCGAGAAACAGCGCCAGCAGCAGGAAGCACCACCCGCCGCTGAACAGCACCCAACTCGGCGTCCAGATCCGCTTGACGCTCGGGCAAACGCCGAGGTAATCGAGGCCGTAGCCCGCGGCGAGCAGCACGCCGCCGACCAGCACGAACCCGCCGACGAGCGACCACACCTTCGGGCCGCTGCGCAGCCACGTCCCGGCGATCAGGCCGAGGATCATCGTCGCCAGCGTGGGGATGAAGTTCAGCGTCGCGTACCCGCCGGAGTTGTGCTGGTTCGCCCGCGGCAGGTACCGGTACAGCCACTGCTCGAACGCATACGCCGGGTTCGAGTTCTTGTCCCAGTGCGCGGCGAACCCGGTCGGGTGTTCCGCGAACTTCTCGGACACGCCGACGGCCTTCCAGTCGAAGTCCGGCCCCGGCGCGGGCCACGCCGCGAACAGCGCCCAGTACCCGACGAGGATCGCCACGAACGCGACGTACCGCCAGACCGGTTTCGCGAACCCGAGCAGGAACAGGAACACGTACCCGAGGCCGATCTGCGAGAGCGTGTCCTCGAACGTCCAGTTCGTCTGCTTCTTCCCGACCGACCGCAGGACCACGCCGAGCAGGACGAGCACGACCGCGCGGAGGACGGCGTGGAGTGTCATCCGGCCGAACGACTGGCCCTTCGCCGTGCGGCTGGCGATGGAGAACGGCACGGCCACGCCGACGAGGAACGAGAACGACGGCTGGATGAGGTCGTGGAGCGTGCAGCCCCGCCACTCGACGTGCGACTGGTGGTGGCCGAGGAATTGCCAGACGGGGTTGTCCGGGAACGTCTTCGCCATGCGGCCGAGGTGCAGGACCTCGGCCATCATGAGGAACATGACGAACCCGCGGTAGGCGTCGATGGCGGAGATGCGCGGCGGCGTGGGCATGGAAACACCCGGCGTGGGGGACGCCGGGGTGTTGTATGCGCCTGACTTCCGAAGTCCGGCTTCGACTTCGGAAGTCGAACGGGGCCAGCGCCGACGGGGGGTGAGGACTGCCACCTGCCCGGATCGACTTCCGAAGTCGAAGCCGGACTTCGGAAGTCTAGGCTTTCAGAGCCGCCGTCCGCGGCCGCCACTCGCCGGACGCGAGGAACGCGGCGATCGTGTCGGCGACGCTCTCGCCGATGCCGAACTCGCGCTGCAGCCCGCCCGGCCCGGCCTCGGCGATCACGTCGGCCGCCTCCCGCTCGGCCGCCAGCACGGCAACTGCGGCTTGACGGAACGCCCGGACGCGGTACAAGTTGGCCCCCGACCGCGTTAGCGTTCCGGCGTGTTCGCGCAACTTCTGTGCGACATCCGCATTCGTCATTGGAAACCCTCCGTAGGGGAACGGGTTTCAAATTCGCGGATCGCCGGGGCGAACACAAGGTCGGTAGGACAAAGTAGTAGGCACACTCCGTGTGCCGTTTCCTCGGCGCATCGGCGAGTTCGTCCGAGTCGCGGCGACCGACAGGAGACGGCACACGGAGTGTGCCTACTACTATGCGGAGGATCGCGATGGCCGGGTTTCGCACACACGTCGGCGTCGCGGCGACCCTCGGCGTCGGGTACGGCTACCTCATGCACAAGGGCATGGGCTGCCACTGGGAGTCCGGCGTCCTGTCCGCCACCCTCACCGCCGTCGGCGGGATGCTCCCGGACCTGGACAGCGACACCGGCCGGCCGGTGCGGGAAATCTTCGGCCTCGCTGCCGCCGTCGTCCCGCTCGTCGCGCTGCCGCGGCTGACGCAACTGGGCCTGTCGCCGGAAGGCGTCCTCGCCTGCCTCGTCCTCGGCTACCTGTTCGTCCGGTACGGCCTCGCGTGGCTCCTGAGCCAGGTCAGCGTCCACCGCGGCATGTTCCACAGCATCCCGGCCATGCTCATTTCCGGCCTCGTGGTCTACCTCGGCTACCGCACCGACAATTACGCCCTCCGGCTGGAACTGGCCGGCGGCGTCATGCTCGGGTTCCTCTCCCACCTGTTGCTCGACGAAATCTACAGCGTGGACTTCAACGGCGTCCGCCTCGTGTTAAAGAAGTCGAGCGGCAGCGCGCTGAAATTCTTCTCCGACTCGGTCCCGGCGACGACGGTTTGCTACACCATCCTGGGGGCGCTGTTGTACCTGGCCCACCAGGACTGGGAGGCGGCCGCCGCGGCCGGGAAGACGCCCCCGATCCCGTTCGCGCAGTACGCCAAACTCGGCGGGCGATACCCATGATCCGCTACGACTTCGCCGGCAAGGTCGCCCTCGTCACCGGCAGCTCCCGCGGCATCGGGGCGACGACGCTCGAGATGTTGGTCGCCGGCGGCGCGGCCGGCGTGCTGCACTTCTGGGACGACCCGGACGGCGCGAACCGGGCCGACGCCGAGGCGCTCGCGAAGCGGATCGACGTGCATCTCGAGCCGGCCGACGTTCGCGAGGCGGGGCAAGTCGAAGCGATGATGCAACGGGTGAAGGACAAGTTCGGCGGCCTCGACATCCTCGTGAACAACGCCGGGATCATTCGCGACCGCACGTTGAAGAAGATGACGCTCGACGAGTGGCACGCCGTCATCCAGACGAACCTCACCGGCGTGTTCCACTGCTGCAAGTACGCGAACGAGATTCTCCGCGACGGCGGCCGGATCGTGAGCATCGCCAGCATCGCCGGCGTCCTCGGCTTCCACGGGCAGGCGAACTACGCGGCGGCGAAGGCCGGGGTGATGGGCCTGACCCGCGTGCTGGCGAAGGAGCTGGCCCGGCGGCGGATCACGGTGAACGCCGTCGCCCCCGGCGTCATCCAGACCGCGATGCTCGGCGAGGTGAAGCCGGACGTGCAGGCCGAGTACCTGAAGCAAATCCCGGCCGGGCGGCTCGGCCGTCCCGAGGACGTGGCGAACGCCATCCTGTTCCTGGCGAGCGCGGAGAGCGAGTACATCACCGGGCACGTGTTGCCGGTAACGGGTGGGTGGCTGTAAGGCCCTCGCAATGGCGAACGGCACGGCGTGAGCGTGCCGGTGTCCCCCGGCGGCCGACACCGGCACGCTCACGCCGTGCCGTTCGCCGTTGGTTTGGCAACCAGCCGCACTTGTTCGCAAACGAGACGTTTGCGAACGCGGCATCCCGAACGAGACGTTCGGGACGAGAAGAGACGTTCGGGACGTGCATGTCTCTTTTTCTGAACTACACAGTCACATCGTCCTTAATCGTTGATGCCACGCCAAGTTATCCCTGAGCCTTCGCCTCAACTCGGCGGCCTTGTGAACGGATTCACGAAGTTCGCGACTATTCGCGACAATTTCATCCGTGATGAATGGAAGCCCTCGGCCGGGGGTGGTACGATTGCGCTGCCGGTCCTCTCCACGGTTGGTCCACCCCGGCCATGAGGCTAGTCATGTTCAACGTCCGCACGATCCTCTACCCCACGGACTTCTCCAGCTTCTCCACCCAGGCGTACTTCCACGCCGTCGGCCTCGCGGAAAACTACCGGGCCAAGCTGACGGTGATCTACGTCTACTCCCCGAAGGACGCGGCCAATGCCGTGCAGAAGGCGTACTGGCTGGAACAGCTCGAAACGATCCGGCCGACGAACCCGAAGATTCCGGTGTCGCACGTGCTGCTGGAAGGCGACCCGGCGACGGAGATCGTGCGGTACGCGGCCGACACCGGGATCGACGTGATCGTGATGGGCACGCACGGCCGGACGGGGGCGGAGCGGGAGTTGATGGGCAGCACGGCCGAGCGGGTGATGCGGGACGCCCCGTGCTCGGTGCTGGTGGTGAAGATGCCGAAGGGGTCGCGGCCGCCGTCCCGCCCGCACGCGGAACTCGCCGGCCGGGCGTGACGCCGGACCGACAAGTCACGTCCATCGGGCCGCGGGTGCGGCCCGCCGTCGTTCAGTAGCTCTCATCCGTCAGCACGCTCTCGAAGTCGGCGACGCCGACCCGCATCGCCAGCTGCTCGAACTGCTCCGCGAATTGGTCGTTCGTGTAGTGCAGGTGCTCGGCCTCGCTCAGCATCGGCAGCACCATCCGCCGCCGCACGCCCATGTCCTTCAGCGCCCGGCGGAACGGCTTCAGGTTCGGCGCGTACACGGTGAACAGCTTGTGCTCGTCGAACTGCACCTCCATCGGGGCCTTCGTGCTCAGCACGGCCACGCCGGTGCAGCCGTCGTTCAGGATCAGGTCCTCGTAGTCGCAGAAGTGGCTCGCCAGCACCGGCGCGTCGATGTGGTTGCGGCGGAAGTCGCGGTGCCCGCCGTCCCGCCGGCCGTGACTGCTCTCCAGCACGACGTGGACGCTCTCGCCGAGCGGCTCGACCAGCGCCAGGAAGGCGTCGAACAGGTGCTCGGCGGACACGGCCGCGAACAGCATCGGCAGCCGGACGCGGGCGTCGCGGTCGCGGTACACCTCGACCCGGTAGCCCTCGCGGGGCCGGACCGGGACTTCGAGCGACGGCCGGATCGCGTCGGTCAGGGTGAAGGAGCCGTATTGCTTCACCCGCAGGTGCGCGGCGAGCGGATCAGTGTTCACGTCAAAGCCTCTCGACGAGGGGAACCGTCCGGACGGAGAGGGCCAGCTGTGGTGCGCGGTCGAGGAGGTCGGTCGGGTGCAAAACCCCATCGAAGCCTACCCGCTGATTCCGTCCGGGGGTGGTTCGGGCGAAGAATTCTAGGACACGGACGGCCGTGGCGTTAGAAAATTCGCCGCCGAAAGGGGTACGGCCGATTCTGCCGGCCGGATGCGTTGGCGCGATAAAATAGGCGGGCGCAGCCGGACCCGCCCCGCGAGCGTCCCGGCGGCCGCGGGGGCGTCAACGCCTGAAGCCGCGGCCGCGTTATGCCCGATGATGGACGGACACATTTTCGGAGACCCGCCGTGCGGAACTTGTTGGCCGTCGCCTTGATTGTTTCGCTCGGCGCGACCGCGCTCGCCGAAGACAACATCGTCATCCGGCCGAAGGGCCGCCCCGCCGCCGCCCCGCCGCCGACGCCGGAGAAGCCCGGCTTCATCGTCATCCGGCCGAACGGGGCGAAGCCGCAACTTGTCGCAAAGGACGTGCCGGCGAGGCCGGAGAAGCCCGCCCCGCGGCCCTACGGCGGCGAGCCGATCCCCATCGCCAACCCGAAGCCGCAGGACGACGCGAAGCCGGACGCGAAGCCCGACCCGCAGAAGGGCAAGCTCGTCCTCGAGACGTGGGACGCGGCCTACCTGAAGGGGCACAAGGTCGGCTACTTCCACACCGTCGTCCGCGAGCGGGAGGCGAACGGCAAGACGTACCTGTACGCCACCCGCGAGCACCGCATTACCCTGAAGCGGTTCGGCCAGGTCACGGAGCAATCGACGGAAGACGCGACGCTCGAAACGCCGGAGGGCCAGGTCCTCACGACGCGGATGGAGTTGGCGCTCGGGCCGCAGCAGAAGCTCGTCCTCACCGGGAAGGTCGCCGAGGGCATCCTCAAGACGCAGGCCGAGGGCGTGGTGCAGAAGGCCGAGGAGGTCGCGTGGCCGGACGGCGTCCTCGGCGTCGCGAAGGAGGCGACCGTCTACAAGGACAAGAAGCCGAAGCCCGGCGAGACGTTCGACTACCTCATGTACGAGGGCCGACTCAACCGCGTCATGAAAGTCACCGTCGAGGTGAAGGCGCTGGAGACGATCGCGCTCGTCCACGGCCAGCCGGCGAAGCCGATGGTCCGCCTCACGGCCACGCTCAACCCGCTGAAGGACAAGGACGGCAAGGTCGTGTTCCGCATCCCGCCGGCGACGGTGTGGTGCGACGCGGAGACCTACGAGCCGGTGCGGACGGACCAGGACATGCCGAGCCTCGGCGGGCGGCTCATCATCGTCCGCACGACGAAGGAGCTGGCGCTGAAGGCCCCGACGACCGTGCCCGACCTGTTTGACGTGCAGTCGGTCCGCCTCGACCGCGACATCCCCGGCGTCCACGAGAAGGGGACCGTCACGTACCGCATCCGCACCGAGGGCGACCCGGAACCGGAGACGATGATCCCGGAGGACGGCCGGCAGAAGATCGAGAACCTCGACCCGAAGACGAAGGCGTTCGACCTGAAGGTGACGGCCGTTCGCCAGCCGCGGGCCGACGCAAATGGGAAGGCCCCCGGCGACGAATACCTCGGCACGAGCTTCTTCATCGATTGGGAGAACGCGGACGTGAAGCGGCACGCGGCGGCGGCCGTGGCCGGGCTGCCGGCCGGCGCGTCGGCGTGGCAGAAGGCGCGGGCGGTCGAGGCGTGGGTGAAGAACAACATGCGGGCGGTCGAGTTCAGCCAGGCGATGGGCACGGCCGGGCAGGTGGCGAAGACGCTGTCCGGCGACTGCACCGAGTACGCGATGCTGTCCGCGGCCATGTGCCGGGCGGTCGGCGTCCCGAGCCGCACGGCCCTCGGCCTGGTGTACGCCCCGGCGGCCGGCGGCAAGCCGTTCCTGGCGTACCACATGTGGTTCGAGGTGTACGCCGACGGCGACTGGGTGGCCCTGGACGCGACGCTCGGCAAAGGCTCCGTCGGCCCCGGCCACATCAAGATCACGGACTCGCACTGGCACGACGAGCGGACGTTCGCCCCGCTGCTGCCGGTCCTCCGCGTGCTGATGGCGTCGCCGAAGGTCGAAGTCGTGGGGGCGACGGAGAAATGAGGGTCACATGCGGTTCATGTGGGGCCAGGGGTTGAAGGGGTTGCTCGTCGGCGTGCCCCTCGGCGGGCTGGCCGGCCTGGGCGTGTGCATGTGGCTGATCGACGGCACGCTCCTGTTCCCCGGCGACACGATGCTTTTCGGGGCGATCCTCTGCGGCGTCCTCGGCTTCCTGTACGGCGAAACCTTCTTCCAGTGGTTGAAGGACAACTGGTATCACGTCGCGGGGTGACGAAAATCAATTCACCGCGTCCGGGTCCACGCCCAGCGCCCGCAACTTGTCCGCCAACAGCTTCGCCCGCTGCCGCTCTGCCCGTGCGCGGCCCCGTGGCCCTCGTAGAACTGCCGCTGGCCGTGCCTCGAAGACCACCTGCGGGAAGATGCTGTCGGTGGGCGATGCCCCTTTTTGCGGCCTGACAACCGCGCCCGCGCGGGATCGACTTCCGAAGTCGAAGCCGGACTTCGGAAGTCGGGCGCTCACACCGGCCCGGTCGCGAGCTTGCCCAGCTCGACCAGGAACGCCTTGCCGCGCTTCGGGTCGGTCATGTACACGAACGCCGCCAGGCCCATCAGCCGCGGGAGCGTGTCGCCGTCCTTCAGCGGCTTGCCGTGCTGGAGGTTGTGGATCGCCGCCCGCAGTTCCCGCCGCAACTTCCGCGGCGTCCGCGGCGGGCCGTCGCCGTTCACCACGAGGCCGGTCACCGACTGTCGGCCGCCCTTACGGTGGACGCGGGTCTTCTCGTCCTTCACGGCGAACCCCTCGGCCGCCACCACCCGCCGCACGCAGCCGAGCAGCTTGCCGAGCTGCGGCTTGCCCGTGTGCGACGCCGGCAGGCTGAACGTCATGTCGTCCGCGTACCGGGTGTACCGCCAGCCGAGTTTCGTCGCGAGCGCCGTCAGCCGCCGGTCGAGCCGCAGGCAGAGGGCGTTCGTCAGCGCCGGGCTGGTCGGCGCGCCCTGCGGCAAGCAGCGCGGGCCGAGGGAGACGTAGTACGTCTTGCCGTCGTGCTGCACGACTTCCCGCGGGGCCTCCGTGCAGAGCAGCGCGAGCAGCGTCGCGACTTGTTCGCGGTACCCGGCCCGGCGGAACACGCCCTTCACCCGCCGCCACGTCACGGTCGGGAAGAAGTCGGTCACGTCCATCTTCAGGATCGTCTTCGCGTTCGTGTGAACCGCCGCGTTGGACAAAATGGACCGGCCGGCGAGGAACCCCTGGGCCGACCCGTGGACCGGCAGCCGCTCGACGACGTTGTGCAGGACCCACCGCTGCGCCTGCTTCAGCCGCGGGAGCGGTGCCCAGATCGGCCGCGACCTGCCGTCCCGCTTCGGGATCGTGAACCGGGCGTAATGCAGCTTCGTCGCCGCGTCGCGGTGGTAGCACATGCCCCGCAGTTGCGGGATCGTCAGCCCGAGCGCCTCCGCGAGTTGCTTCGGCGAGTCGAGCGGCGGCAGCTCGTTCTCGGCCGCCCGCTCCTCGCCGTTCGGCGTGTCCCACTTGTCCGGCTTCGCCTCGTCGTTCCAGTAAACGCCGTCGCCCAGATGCACCACGTGCGCCGTCTTGTACGCGGCCCACGCCTCCTTCTTGAGCTTCCGCCGCTCGGCCGCCTCCTGCTTGAGCTGCTTCTTGTACTGGTCCTTCTCGCGGTCGCTCATCGTGTCGGCGTCCCGCCGCGCGACGAGGAACCCGCGGTCCTTCAGCTGCCCGTCGATGTACGCCCGCACGCCCCCGGCCTGGAGGATGCTTTGCCAGAGGGCAATCGGGTCGGTCGTGGCCATAGGGAGTCCAGAATTTTTCACCGCGGAGGGCACGAGAGGGCACATGAGGAAAACCGAAGAGAGTTAAAAATCATTCTTTGAAATCTCTCTTGGTTTTCTCTCGTGCCCTCATGTGCCCTCCGCGGTGAATACGGTTTTCATTCCGCCACCGCGTCGAGGTAGCCCTTCGCGTCCAGTTCGGTGAGTCGCTCGAAGTACGCCGCCCGCGCCTCGGCCTCGGTGTTGAACTTCAGCGATTGCAACCGCATCGGCTGCCCGGCGAGGCCCCAGCGGACTTTCAGCTTCTGCCGTTCGAGCGACAGCTGCATGACCCGCTCGGTGTCGCCGTCGCGTTTTGTGAACGCCCGTGTCTCGAACACGACGGCGTCGTCCGTCTTCGCCCGCTTCGCCTCCTTGTCGGCGAACGCGAGCCGTAGCGCGATGAGATGCACGCACGGCCCGCCCTTCAGCCCGGCGGTGCGGAACTGCGTGCAGGTACACGTCACGCGGCGGACCTGCCCCTCGTCGGCGAGGACCATCTGCGGCCGGTAGTCCCGCTTGTCCTCCTCGACGGAAACCTGTCCCGTCAGTTCGAGCCCCTGCCCGGCGATGCGGTTCTCGGACACGATCCGCACCGCGTCGCGGCGGGTGAGCAGGTCGTGCGCCACCTTCTCCCGCTGGTTGCGGTACTGGAGCCGCACGAGGTCGAGCGGCTCGTTCAAGATCGGCCGGAGGCGGTACACCCCGGCCGCGAGGTCGAACATGAGCTGCCCCTGTTGGCAGCCGAGCTGCAGCGTCTCGATCAGGGCGGACCCCTTCACGCCGGTCTGCTTCGCGATTTCCTCCCGCGTCGCGGCCCACACGCCGTCGGCGAGGAACTTCACCACCTTCGCCAGCGGCTCGTTCGTCTGGGTCTTGCGCGGAAGCAGCAGGTCGAAGCCGAGGGCGGACGACCAGTTGGCGGCCGTGAACCCGGTCAGCCCGAGGGTGAGCGTGACGGGGCCGGCGCGGAACACCCAGAAGCTCGGCAGCCCGTTGCCGAGCAGGTACACGTCCACCGATTCGACGAACGGCAGCAGCCGCTTGACGGTCATCAGCCGGCGGCGGCCCCAGACGCGGACGACGCGGGCGGCCTTCCCCTTGAACGGCTCGCTCGTCGCCGGCAGGACCGTCTCCCACGGCTCCAGCACGATCCGCGGCTGCTGCGCCGGGACCAGCTCGAACCGCAGGCCGCGGCGCTTCCCCTTCCGGTCGCCGTTCATGCGGAGGGTGCGGAGGGCGTTGTAGAGGTCCATCGGGGCGAGCCGCAGGTGGTCGAACGGCAGGGTCGCGGCCGACTGCACCTGGAGGAACCCGCGGAGCCACGAGTCCGGGATGCGGATTTGCTTCTCCAGCACGTCCGGCCGCGTTTCGGTAGCGACGCCGACGCCGGAACTGCCGACGGTCAGCCGCGTCTTGCGGGCGGACCGCATCTGCTGGACGCTCTGGTACAGGGCGTCGCTGAAGTCGATGTTCGTCGTGCCACAGGTCGTCGTGCCGACCTCGGCGAATGCCGACCGCTCGAACGCGAGGCAGGCGTAACTGCTCTCGTCCTTTCCGAAGACTTCAAACAGGACGCGGTCCGGGTGAACGGTGACGACGGGGTCGAGGATGCAGAACGCGAGCGGGTCGTTGCGGAGCAGCCAGCCGAAGTACGCCTGCTGTGCCTGCCAGACGTTGAGGGCGGCCGTCTCCCGCTTCAGCCGCAGGTACGCGAGGTAGGCGGTGCGGTCCTTCGGGACGTACCGGTAGTCGCTGCCGACGACGGCGTAGAGCGCGGAGAACGCTTCGCGGAAGCGAACCGGGTCGGCGACGGTGGCGTCGAACGCGACCGGCGGGCGGTCGAGGTTGCCGAACAGCTCGACGCGGGCGGCGTCGCCGGCCGTGGCGACGCGGCTGCTGCCGCCGTAGCTGAGGTGCGCGGGCGTGGCGGGTTGGTCGGGGGTGGGGTCGGTGTTGTCGGCCATGTTACCGCCCTCCCGCGTGGGCCGAGTAGTGCCGCTCGCCGCTCTGGGGTTCGACATGTCGGCGGGCGCGGTACTTCTTGTCTTGTTCCCTCCCCCCTTGGGGGGGAGGGTTAGGGAGGGGGGTGAGCGGGGCCGGGGGTTGCGGACTCCCCTCAGTAATTGCACGCCCCGACCCCCCTCCCCGGCCTTCCCTTCCAAGGGGGGAGGGAGAAAGAGTTGCTTCGGGGCCAATCGTGCCTCCCGCCGGCTGGGGCACGAGTTCGTTCAGCAACCGGAGTAACTCGACGGCAATCACGTCCCATTCCTCCCGAACCTGATGGTTCCAAAACCGAACCACCCGATAGCCCTCCGCGTCCAACCGCGCGGTTCGCCGCTCGTCTTCTTCCGACCGCTCCGCGTGCTGGCTGCCGTCGAGTTCGAGGACCAGCTTCGCTTCCAGGCAGACGAAATCGACCACGAACCGGCCGACCGGATGCTGCCGCCGGAAGCGGAACCCCCCGACCTGACGATTCCGAAGCCGCCACCAGACGAACCGTTCCGTGTCGGTCATGTCCTTGCGGAGCCGCCGGGCGTTCTCGTTGGCCATACACACCTCTTGGTGAAACACACCAGCTCCTGCCGCGAAGGTTCTTGTTCCCTCCCCCCTTGGGGGGGAGGGAACAAGACCGGCCTCACGCTTAATCCTTGCTCGCGACGACCTTCGCGTCGCCCCCCCCGCGGCCGTCCGCCCGTC